>DOHC01000167.1 GCA_003535475.1 Nitrospiraceae bacterium | reverse complement strand
TATGTTTCATCAGAATTGTGAATGTTTTTTTCTATATTCTCTGATGCGTAGACGTAAGAAATAGGTGAGATGGTATAAAAAGAAAACACTATAAAAAACAGCAGCCGCAGAATTAAGCACTTAGCTATCATGGTAAAAGTAATATATCACAAGCAATTTATTAATGACAAGGCTTCTTTGATTTTAAGGGGCGATATTTTTATAATGTTCATCATACTGTAACTCTAAGCCAGAGAAGCATTATGCTTCTCCTTTGAAATAATCCAATGCCTTCATCATATTCTTTCTTTCACCTGTAAATAATATTATATCTCCTCCCCTAAATCTAAAATCAGGCGCTGGATTTGTAAAAACTTCATGGCTTCTCCTTACAGCTATAATTGTTACCCCTGTTTTTTTCCTTACCTGAAGCTCTGCTATGCTCTTGCCCACAAGATGTAAATTTTCTGAGACTCTAAACCCCTCTATTTCTATATCCGGAAGCCATTCACATTTTTCAAAAAGATGCCGCTTCGGCAATTCCATGCTTCTCAATGCCGTATAACTGCCGCTTCTGATTTTATCTATCATGTCCGCAATTATATTCCCGGGGAAATTATACCTGTGCAGCACACGTGAGAATAGCTCTATTGATGTTTCAAATTCTTCCGGTATTACCTCATCTGCGCCGAGTTCCCTGAGTTCATCCACTTCCGCAAGGTATCTTGTCCTTACAATGATATAAATATCAGAATTTTCATGCCTTGCAATCGATACTATTCTTCTTGTGGAGACAGGGTCCGATATTGCAATGACAAGCAGTCTTGCCTTATCTATGCCAATCTTATGGAGTATCTCCTTGCTCGTGCCGTCCCCGTAGTATATCGGCTCTCCCCTCTTCTTCATCTCACGCACTGTATCGCTGTTCATCTCGAGCACCACATAGGGTATATCTGCCTCCTTCAGAACTTTTGCGAGATTTCTTCCATTAAGACCAAAACCGATAATTATCACATGATCGTGTCTCCTCCTCGGGAAACCCTCCCCTTCAGAAACTCTCTTAAGGCTGACTATCCTCTTTAAAAGATGTCTTGATGCTATCCATCCTGAGACAAAAGGCGCTGACTTAAGGACAAAGGGTGTCATTATCATTGTTACGACTGAGGAGGAGAGAAATATCTGATAAAAATTCTCTGTTATAAGCCCTGAGGCCTTTCCTGCAATGGCAAGCACAAAAGAAAATTCTCCAATCTGGGCAATCCCAAGTCCTGCATGAATTGAGGTTCTCAGAGGGCTCCCTATTGAAAGAGCAGATATTATGCCTGTAATTATCTTTAGCCCGAATATCAATGCAACAGCAGCTGCAATCTTTAGACAATTATCAGACATATACCCTATATCCATCAACATCCCGATTGAAACAAAAAACATGCCTATAAAACTGTCCTTGAACGGCAGGATGTCTGAGGTTGCCTGATGCGAATATTCTGATTCTGATATTATCAGCCCTGCTAAAAATGCGCCAAGTGCAAGTGAAAGTCCGAATTTTGAGGTTAGAAAAGCAATCCCGAAACAGAGAAATATTATCGTTGTTATGAATAATTCACGGCTCCTTGTACGTACAACCTGATGCAGTAATCCCGGGACAATCCACCTCGCACTTAACAGCATAATTGTTATAATCAGCGCCGCTTCTCCCATCTTTATCAGCGCATCTATCATATTTATCGCATCTCCTGAAAGAGCAGGGATTAAGAGCATAAGGGGCACAACACAAAGGTCCTGAAAAATCAGTATGCCGACCATTATGCGGCCATGCGGAGAGTCGGTTTCGCCTTTCTCTTCAAGCATCTTTAAAACAATTGCAGTGCTGCTTAAGGCTATTAGAAAACCAAAAAAAACAGACCTGTTTGCATTTCCGGTCAGAAGATAGGCAGCCGCAGCAGATAAAGCTATCGTGAGCAACACCTGAATTCCACCGCCTGCTATAACTGCTTTTCTTACCCTGATAAGCCTTGCCATGGAAAACTCAATTCCAATCGTAAAGAGAAGGAGTACCACGCCAATCTCTGCCATTATCTCTATTGAATGGACATCTTTTAAAACTCCTATACCATATGGGCCAATAATAGCGCCCGCAACGAGAAAGCCGACAATAGACGGAATCTTCAGCCTGTGAAGAAGGAATACCACTAAGGCAGATACGCCTAAAACTATAACAAGAGATTTTAAAAATTCAGATTCCATAGTTAATTTTATGCTATCATAAATTATGATTTATTATTTAGCAGCCCTTCTGAATATCTTTAATTTTTACAGGAAATGCCCGAGGTGCAAAAAAGTCCAGCATTTTACTGACAAGAAAAAAGGAGATAGTGTCACCTGCAAGAAATGCGGACATGAGTTTGTGCTGCAATAAGCCGGAGAAGCGTAAAAATTAATTTGTCCAGTGAAAACATATAGGGAGGTTTTTAGCCCCCTATTTTAAAAAGCAGTGAAACAAAATTTTACTCAGGATTATATCTTCAACACATAATATCTCAGCCAGACATACACCGTTGATATAACAACAGTAAGGATCATTATCGGCATTCCGTATGCCATGAACTTCATGAACGATATCCTTTTGCCTGCTTTCTCAGACATTCCCACGACAATGATGTTTGCAGATGTGCCTTATTTGGCATCTTTGATTGCAATCACTGCCTCAGACAAAAACAATATCTATATCAAAACATAAAAGAATATAAAGATAAAGGAGATGAGCACTGGGATGCCTATGGGTCTTCTCTGTATGTCTTCGTCATAAACCCTCTCACTCAAATCTTTTATAATCTTATGTCTGGCCTCCAGTCCTGTAAAAGCCGTTTTCAATCCGAATGCCTTTGCAATTTTCAGGCGGGCATAAGTTATTGCCAAGGACGGGACAAAAAGAGGGTTTTTGCTAAGCCGGCTCAAAGAAGAAAGAAGGATATCAAAGGCAGCCCTGTTAATCCTTTCACTTAACCTTGCCATTGGATTGTTTATAAGCCACATAAACGCCCTTGCGCCTTTTCTGTAAAACCAGTCGGTGTCGAGATTTGTAGCCCTGATTTCTGCCGGATATATTCCAGAGAGCATGAGAAGAGTAAATGCCAGCGCAGAGAAGAAGAGAATCTGGAGTTGATCAATGACATGGGCTGCTGTGTATGGCACATAGTCAACAGGATATGGGAGGATGCTGTAAAGTGGGCCCGGAATTATTCCGATTGCTTTCTGTTAGGGCACTAAAAGTGTCGGCAATTCTGACATCTCAGCTACCCGATGGGAAGTGCTTCCCATAAATATCTCATGCAGACGGTCTTTTCCTGTGGTTCCCATAATGATCATGCTCGCTTCTATCTCCCTTGAAATACGTATGATCTCAAGAGGCGTTCTCCCAGCTCCGAGATGTGGTTCTGCAACAATGCCTTCTGATTTTAGTCGAGTGCAATAATCCTCAAGCCTTTCTTTACTCTCTTTTTCTATACGATACAGCTCCGATTTGTCCAATCCCTTCGAAATCTTAACCCCAATAATATGACACACAAATGCTTTTTCAATAATACCATTAAGGGATTTAAGCAAATCTAATGCCCTTGCAGAAGGCTCTGACCAGTCAGATGCCAAAAGGGGTCTTTTGAATATGTCATCATTCACCCTCGTTACTTTTTCACCATTGTACTCAAACTGGACCATATATTTGCTGACCAGTGTAGGAAACTTACTGCGAGCGATAAGCTGAAGCGTATGCGATCCTACAAATGACAATTCCGGTCCCTTCCTTTTCTTTCTACCAACGACGATTAGATTGACCTGTTCTTTTTCAGCAACAGCCAGGATATTCGGTACAGGATCACCAACCTCCACTATTATCTTACTTTTAATCCCTTGTTTAGATAGCGCACTTTGCCAGTCTTCAAATCTTATCCTTGCCTCTTCCCTTAGTCTCTCCTCTTCCTCTTTAAGATATCCGCCGTAAGGCACAAAACCAACATCTTCTCTCGGTATTACATAATAAAGTACGACCTCTTTAAGACCAACTTTCTTTAGCACAAGCAGGGATTCAAGGGAATTGAAAGCAAGCTCTCTGAATTTCGTTGGAAACAATATCTTTTCTATCTTCATATCTTTTCTCCTTAAATAAAGAAAACAAACGTTATTAATATAAAAACAGGAACCAGTATAGTTAAGGAATATTTTATCATATACCCAAAAAAGCTTGGCATGGGCGTGCCTGCTTCTTCAGCAATGGATCGCACCATAAAGTTAGGCGCATTTCCGATATAAGTCACAGCCCCAAAAAATACAGCTCCAGCCGAGATTGCAACAAGATAAAGAGGGTTTTCCTTTATTAAAAGAGAGACTGCCTGAGACTCAACAACTCCCGGATAAAAACCACCAATTGCCGTGCTTAGAAAGGTCAGGTATGTAGGGGCATTGTCAAGAAAAGATGACAATATTCCCGTTATCCAGAAATAATGAACAGGTTCGCTTACAGCATTTATGATAAAGGCAAGCTCTCCCTTTGTACCTGCCTGAAGTATCTTCAGGCAAGGGATCATTGCCATAAATATTCCTATAAAGAGGATTGCTACCTCTTTAATAGGAAACCATGTAAATGCATTGTCTTCCCTGAGTGTTTTCGGCGTAAATACCATAGAAAGCACTGCCATTGCTATCAGCAATCCATCCCTCACTGCATCCTGCACTGCCCTGTGAATACCAAAAATAGACACCTCCCCCCACTTTGCTATGCCGCTCATCAGAACAGCTCCAATTATGCCTGCCAGAAATATGAGGTTATATGAGCCTTCAAGCCTTATGGGCTCTTTAGTTCCATCATCAGGCGCAACTGTAATACCTTCTTTTTTGTAAAAATATGTGTCAAAAGCAAAATACATTGCCAGTAATATACCTGCTGCAATTACCATGTGTGGCAAGAGATTAAATGTCCAGAAAAAAGGAACACCTCTCAGAAATCCTAAAAACAAAGGCGGATCACCCAAAGGAGTGAGAGAGCCTCCGATATTGGCAATCAGAAAAATAAAGAATACCACCATAAAAGTACGGTTTTTCCTGTGCGCATTAGCCCTCAGAAAAGGCCTTATCAAGAGCACAGCAGCTCCTGTAGTCCCCATCCACGAGGCTAACAGCGTACCTATAGTTAGTATAGCAGTGTTAACAATCGGCGTGCCTCGCAATGTCCCTCTAAGCAGAATACCACCTGATACGGTATAAAGGGAGCCAAGAAGTATAATAAAAGGGACATAGTCTGCCAGCACAATATGAAGTATCTCATAGACAGCAAGTCCCTTATAACTTATTAATAATGGGACAACTATAACTACTGCCCAGAATGCGGATACCTTCCCAAAATGGTGGTGCCAGAATTTTGGAGCCAGCAAAGGGAAAAGGGCAATTGACAAAAGCATTCCAAGAAATGGTATTACACTATACAAAGGCAGCGTTTCTCCCATATTCGGATGGTCTGCTCCGCCTGCAAAGGCAGAGGATAAAGGTAACAGTGTAGTCATTATAAGAAGTACAAGTCGCACAAAATTCGTACTCACTCTTTTATCTCCTCTTAAATGTTTTTTTAATCCGGGATCATTTCCTCTCTAAGACTCTTTATCACAGCATAACACGATACAGGCGATATATAGTTGCCGTCGATATATAGCTTATAGATGCCGTCATGTCCGTGTATAAGAAAAAGTTTCACGGGTAAACAATATGTCATGAGACATATAAGTTACAACCATGCATGATACAACACCAAGCGCAAGATGAAAGAAAGGCATCCAGCATGCCTGACCATACTATCCAGTTCAAAAAAAGCATGAGAAAGGTAACAATATATCTCGTATCAGGTGTATAGTATAAACAATTTAACCGGAATACAAATAAAAAGCCCCTGAAAGTTTTTCAGGGGCTTTTAATAAAACACTCTGTATTTAGATTACGCTTTAACAACAAGCACAGGGCACGGAGAATAGCCGATGACCTTTTCGGTGACACTGCCCATGAGAAGCCTTTTCAGACCTGTCCTGCCGTGAGAGCCCATAACTATCGTGTTTATGTTCTGTTCTTTTGCAATGTCAGTTATTGCCTGATAAGCCTCTCCTTCCCTGATGAATGTCTCTGTCTTTATGCCTGCTGCCTCTGCCTGTTTCTTCACATTCTCAGCATAAGTTTTAGCTTTTTTTATCAGGTCTTCCACAATACCGGGGGCTTCGCCATAAAATTCAGATGGAACATCCACAACAGATATGACCTTCAGATTCCCGCCGTATGATTTTGCAAAATCTATGGCTTTATTTGCCGCAATCTCGCTGTGTTTTGAACCGTCTGTTGCAAGGAGGATATTCTTCCATCCAACCGTAGTTCCTCTGGGCACAACAAGGACATCTTTTTTTGTGTGTCCTATAACTCGCGCTGTTACACTGCCTACAAGAACCCTTTCAAGCCGTCTCAGCCCCCTTCTCCCCATAACAATAACATCACAGTTTTCTGAATCCGCAAGGTCCACCACCCTCTCGTATATCTCACCTTCTTCGCAGACAGTTTTTATCAGCGTCTTTTCTGCCTTTGCTATTCTCTCAGCCTCTGCAAGGGCATCATCGCATGGTTTCCTGAGCGCTGCCCTTATATCCTTTACGCCCGCAAGTTCCATCTCCCCTTCATAAGAAGGGATTACAGATGCTACGGTTATCCAGCATTCCTCATCATTTGCGAGCCTGAACGCCTGCAAAAGTGCATTTTTGCTTGATTCAGAGCCGTCAAATGCAACTAATATCTTTTTATACTTTCCCATGTTCAAGTCCTCCTGCATGGAGAAATTTCTCTGCCCTTCTCCCCTGCCACATGGCTTTCAATACTATGAATGCTCCGATAAGAAGAGCCAATATCATTATGACAAAACTTGTTGTCTTCAAAACCTTCACAGTGCCTTCACTAATTGTTTGGATAATCCCAAGCTGCGAGAGATAAACAGGTACCATCAACGCGCGGCTGAAAAGCACGATGACCATAATAACGCCCATAACCATCTTTATCATAAACGGCTTTACATATGTTGTGCCGATTGCGCCAAGCTGTATTCCGAATAAAGAGCCTGCGAGAATAACCATTGCTAAACGGATATCAACAAGGCCGCTCATAGCATACTTGAAAGAACCTCCGAGTCCCATGACAAATGCTATCACAAGTTCAGTTGCAGATGCCATAAGGCTGGGCGCGCCGAGCACATATATCATTGAAGGAACGCCTATGAAACCTCCGACTGCTATTGTTGCGGCAAGCATCCCTGTTGCAAAACCCAATGGTATTGTAAAGAGCACCGAGATACGCGCATTAAGGCT
>DOHC01000154.1 GCA_003535475.1 Nitrospiraceae bacterium | reverse complement strand
AGGGCGCAGGAGATGGCAAGATATGTTGAGGACGGAATACTTGACTGCGGACTTACAGGCAAAGACTGGATACTGGAGCAGAATGCCGACGTGCATGAGGTTGCTGAACTCATCTACGCAAAAGAAGGCCTAAGGCCTGTAAAATGGGTCATTGCCGTGCCGAATGACTCAAAGATAAAAAGCGTAAAAGGCTTGAACGGCAAACGCATTGCAACAGAGCTTGTAGGGTTTACTAAGAGATTTCTCAAGGCAAAAGGTATAAAGGCAGAGGTTGATTTTTCATGGGGCGCAACAGAGGTAAAACCGCCCTACCTTGCCGATGCCATAGTTGAGCTTACGGAGACAGGCACGTCTTTAAGGGCAAATAATCTGAGAATCGTTGAAACCATTCTTGAGTCAAGCACAAGATTCATTGCAAACAAAAAGGCGTGGCAGGACAAGTGGAAAAAACAGAAGATGGAAAATATTGTCATGCTCCTGAAAGGCGCATTGTCCGCCGAGGAGAAAGTCGGTCTCAAGATGAACGTCCCTGAGAGGTCATTTAAACGCGTGATGAGCCTTCTTTCTGCCATGCACTCGCCGACCATATCAGCCCTTTCGGATAAAGGTTGGTATGCGCTTGAAGTGATAATTAATGAGAAAGTTGTGCGGGATATTATCCCGAAGCTGAAGACTGCGGGAGCGTCAGGCATAGTGGAGTATCAGTTAAATAAAGTGATACCGTAATTAGGCTAAGAGAAAGAATTAGAATGAAGATAAGCATAAAGAGCCTTGTCAGTCCGAACATCCGCAATCTCAGGGCGTATAACGCAAAAGAGATTCCATGCAGGGTAAAGCTTGATGCGAATGAAAGCCCGTATGGTTTTGAAATCACTGATAAAATCTTAAAATCAATTAAAACCAACCGCTACCCTGACCCTGAGGCAAAGGCATTAAAAAAAATAATCTCAAAAAATCTGTGGCTGACGCCGGAGAATATCCTTTTTGGAAACGGCTCTGATGAGCTGATATATTATCTCATAACCGTCTTCGGCGGGCCTGTCCTGTATCCTGTTCCAACATTTTCAATGTACGGCATTATCTCTCAGGCGCTCGGGGAGAAAAGAATAGAAGTCCCTCTTGATAATGACTTTGATTTGAATCTGGAAAAAATTTTAACTGCGATCAGAAAACAGAAACCTAAACTGATATTCCTGAGTTCTCCAAATAATCCAACAGGGAACTGTTTTTCTTCGGAAAGAATTTTAAAAATAGTTGACGCCTCACTCCGCGCATCAAAACCCGGCATAGTTGTTATTGACGAGGCATATCAGCCTTTCTCAAGCGAAAAGGGTTTTCTGCCGATGTTAAGCGATTATAAAAACCTTGTGATTCTGAGAACCCTGAGCAAGATAGGCTTTGCAGGATTGCGGATAGGCTTTATGATTGCCGACAAAGAGGTAATAAATGAGGTTAATAAGGTAAGGCTGCCGTTTAACTTAAATTCTATTTCTCAGGCGGTTGCAGCGGGATTGATTAAAAACCTCAAGACAATAAAACTACACATAGGGCTTATTACCTCTGAGAGGGAGAGGCTTCTTAATGAACTGTGGAAGATAAGGGGTATAAAACCCTACCCGTCCGAGGCTAATTTTATATTATTCAAAGTTAAAAATTCTGATAAAATCTATTACAGGCTTCTTAAAAAAGGCGTGCTTGCGAGGAATATGAGAGGAACTGTGGACGGATGTCTCAGAGTAACTGTAGGGACAAAAAAAGAAACCAATATTTTTATCAAAGTGCTTAAAGAGGTGATGAAATGAGAAGAACAGCATTGAAGAGAAAGACAAAAGAGACGGATATCTCCTTGGACTTAACCCTTGACGGCAGAGGAAGTTATTCAATAAACACCTCTATCCCGTTTCTTGACCATATGCTTTCCCTGATGTGCAAACACGGACTCTTTGATATTAAACTGAAAGCAAAAGGCGATATAGATATTGACGACCATCACACTGTGGAAGACATCGGGATAGTGCTCGGCAAGGCATTGAAGCAGGCGCTCGGAGACATGAAAGGCATAAACCGGTATGGGCAGGCATCTGTGCCTATGGATGAAGCGCTCGCCTCGGTAAGCCTTGATATCAGCGGAAGGCCCTATCTCGTTTATAAAGTTGAATTCCAGAAAAAGAGCAAACTAAAGGACTTTGACCCTGGCCTTATAGAAGACTTCCTTCAGGCTTTCGTAAGCAGCAGCAGCATTACACTGCATATCAGTGTTCTTTACGGAAGGAACTTACATCATATAATTGAAGCAGTTTTCAAAGGTCTTGGCAGGGCGCTCAGAGAAGCAGTCACTATTAATCCGAAGGTGAAAGGCATTCCTTCCACAAAAGGAAAACTTTAACAGAAATATCTCTGATGTCATTCCGCACTTGATGCGGAATGACAAAACCATATTCAGCATGACAGACTAAAGAGGTAGTTAGATGAACCTGAAAAATAAAATCCCTCTTAATGAAATCAAATATGTCCTTCTTGATATGGACGGGACTCTTCTTGATAAGTATTTTGACGACTACTTCTGGGAGCATCTTGTGCCTGAGAAATATGCAGAGAAACGTGACATAACATTCGGCAAGGCAAAGGAAGAACTTTTTAAGAAATATAACCATCACGAAGGCACATTGAACTGGACAGACATTGATTTCTGGTCAAGGGAACTCAATCTCGACATTCCTGCCCTCAAAGAACAGATACGACACCTGATAGAGATTCATCCCCATGTGGAAGATTTTTTGAAGATGTTGAAAAAGCAGAAGAAAAAAATTTTTCTTGTTACGAATGCGCATTATAAAGTTTTGGATTTAAAATTCAAGAAAACAGAACTCGGCAAATATTTTGATGCTGCGATTACATCTTTTGAAATGGGTTATCCGAAAGAAAGGCTTGAATTCTGGGAAAAAGCAGAGAAGAAGCTTGGATTTGAGAAAGAAAAGACTCTCTTCGTTGATGATACAGAGGAGATACTGAAGACAGCAAGAAAATACGGGATTAAATACATCATTCACAAGGCAAAGGCTAATTCAAAAATCAAGCCTAAGCTGTCAAAAGATTTCCAGCATATTTTTGATTTTAACGAACTGATGCAATAAAAATGTCATTCCGCGCTTGACACGGAATCCATGATTCCCCGTGAAAACGGGAATCTACTTCCTCTTCTGGATTCCCCGAGCGAGTCGGGGAATGACAGATTTGGCAGGTTAGAGGATGATAATAACAGGCTTGGCAGGTGAGAAGGTGACTTCTTATTCTGTCATACTCCGGCTTGACCGGGGTATCCAGTTTGTATTTTCAACATAAATATGAAAGAGGGAAAACTTTTAAATCTGACATGACTGTTATCTGTTACGTGAAAACGTATGGACATAGAAACCACTGATTTTTTAATTATTGGCAGCGGGGTGGCAGGACTGAGGGCTGCAATAGAGCTTGCGCCTCACGGGAACGTCCTTGTCGCAACAAAGGATATGCCCGCTGAAAGCAGCACTGAATATGCGCAGGGAGGCATAGCTGTTGCCTTGAGCGATGAAGATAAAGTCGGGATACATTTTGAAGATACACTAAAGGCCGGCGATGGAATCTGCAACGAGAACGCAGTAAAGATTCTTGTTGAGGAAGGCCCTGAAAGGATTCTTGAGCTTATTTCATGGGGCGCTGAGTTTGACAAAGAAGGGACAAAGCTTGACTTCACGATAGAGGCAGCCCACTCAAGAAAAAGAGTCCTGCACGCCAGAGGAGATTCAACGGGCAAGGAACTGGAGCGTGTGCTTCTGAACAAAGCGCGTTCTTTTCCGTCGGTAAAAAAATATCCGTTTGCATTTACAGTTGACCTGATTATAAAGGACGGTGAGTGCTGCGGAGCATATATCCTAAAGAACAGGAAAATGATTGCCATTCTTGCAAAGGCAACAATTCTTTGCACAGGAGGCGCAGGACAGATATTTGCAAGAACAACCAATCCTATGGTAGCTACAGGAGACGGAATGGCAATAGCCTTCCGTGCAGGCGCTCAGCTTGAAGATATGGAATTTATTCAGTTTCATCCCACAAGCCTCTACTCTCAGTATGCCCCGCAGTTCCTGCTCAGCGAGGCAATGAGAGGCGAAGGGGCGATTTTAAGGAATATAAACAAAGAACCTTTTATGAAAAATTATCACCGCTATGCGGAACTTGCATCAAGAGACATTGTATCAAGGGCGATAATCTCAGAGATGGTTAAAACTGAAAGCAGCCATGTGTATCTTGACATGACCCATCTCGAAAAAGATTTCGTCAGAAAACGGTTCCCTCAAATTTATTCCACATGCCTTCGATACAATGTAGACATAACAAGCGGCCTGATACCTGTATCCCCAGCTGCCCATTACATCATGGGAGGAGTAAGAACTGACATCAACGGCGTTACAAGCATAAAAAGACTCTATGCGGCAGGCGAAGTCGCATGTACAGGCGTGCACGGCGCAAACAGGCTTGCAAGCAACAGCCTCCTTGAAGGGCTTGTCTACGGCGCGCGTACAGGAAAGTCAGCGCTTGAGTTCGTAGTTCAAAGTTCAGTCTCCACAGGCGCCTCGCCGAGGCAAGAGTTCGGAGTTTCAGACTATCCGCAGACATATCACACCATCCCGGAACATGATGAAATAAGAATGACTCTGAGAAAGCTCATGTGGGACAGGGTTGGAATAATAAGGTGCGGTGTGTCTCTTGAAGAGGCGAGGAAAAAACTTTCGGAATGGACATTCATACTTGACAAGGTCTTTTACACAAGGCGTGAACTTGAATTAAAAAACATGATTACAGTTGCAATGA
>DOHC01000185.1 GCA_003535475.1 Nitrospiraceae bacterium | reverse complement strand
TCCGGGCCGTCAACATAAGCAAGATGTATTTCCCATCTGTGCTTTCTAAGGCCATCCGCCATTGATGATATGAATGTCTGGGAGAACCTCATGCCTTTGATGCCTTTCAGCTCAAGCTCTCTGTTCAGCCTCTCAAGGTCGCTTATGTGATCCTCTATTGTAGGAGGCGGAAGTTTTATATTAAGCCTTTTTACAATTGGTGTTATCTCTTTGTCAAATGACCTGAAAAGTTCCGAAAGATCTTTTGATTTTGCAAGGGCAATCCTGTCTCCGACAACAAGCCGCGCCTCTTCAAGTATTTCTACGGAGATGTCATTTTCAGGAAATGCCCGGCAGGCAAGGACAATGCCTTTCTCTTTGTCAGCCGGAGAGATTTTGCCTGATGCTGAAGTCTTGTATTTTCCGGAGTGAATCTTTATGCGGCACTTTCCGCATGTGCCTTTGCCTCCGCATGATGCAACAAGATATATCCCCTTCTTTTTGAGCGCAGATAGGATACTTTCACCCGCTGCTGCGGGGATGCTTTCTCCTGTTGCAAGGTTAATGTTCATATTCGGAAAATCAAATTTTAAATTTTTCTTAACCTGCCATTTCAATCAGCTTTTCAGCAATCTGAACAGCGTTAAGCGCAGCGCCTTTTCTGAGATTATCAGCTACAATCCACATATTTATCCCGTTCTCTATTGACTCATCCGCCCTTATCCTGCCGACATAGGTATCGTCTTTGCCGGCAACATCCACAGGAAGGGGATAGACATTTTTCTCAGGAGCATCAAAGACAACAATGCCCGGAGCTTTAGAAAGCGCTGCCCTTACCTCATCCGGCGTAATCTTTTTTTCTGTCTCTACGTTCAGGCTCTCCGAGTGACACCTGAAAACAGGGACGCGGACTGTGGTCGCAGTAAGCCTTATTGACTCATCCCCCATTATCTTTCTTGTCTCATTCACCATCTTCATCTCTTCTTTTGTGTAACCGTTTTCAAGGAACTTGTCTATGTGAGGAAGCACGTTAAATGCTATCTGGTGAGGATAAACATTGCACTTTACCTCTTTAAAATTCAGTATGTCGGATGTCTGCTGTAACAGTTCATCCATTGCCTTTTTGCCTGTGCCTGATACAGACTGGAATGTTGTTACAACAACCCTCTTTATCTTTGCAGCATCATGTATAGGCTTTAAGACCACAACCATCTGAATCGTTGAGCAGTTCGGGTTTGCGATAATCCCCTTATGCCATTTCAGGTCGTGTGCATTTACCTCCGGCACTACGAGCGGAATCTCAGGGTCCATCCTCCACTGGCTTGAATTGTCAACCACAACACATCCTGATTTTGCCGCAACCGGCGCCCATACCTTTGACCTTTCTGCGCCTGCTGAGAAAAGCGCAATGTCAATCCCCTTAAATGAAGATTCAGTTAAAGCCTTTACAGGAATCTCATTTCCCTGAAATTCAAGTTTTTTGCCCTCTGAACGCTCTGAGGCAAAGAGCCTGAGTTTTTCAACTGGAAAGTTCCTTTGCTCAAGGGTTGCAATCATCTCATTTCCAACCGCGCCTGTTGCGCCGACAACGGCAACAATGTATTTGGCCTTTTTCTTAATCATCTATCCCCGATCCTTTCATCTGATTATTTTGGATTTACTAATTTATCACAGAGAGATGGAAAATTTCTATTCTTAATACGCTAATCTATGGTTTTAAACATGCTACACTATCAGTGTTGAAATCATTATAACAACAGGCAGAACAGACGTGAAAAAGATTTACACACTCGGCACAGGCAGAAGGAGCGAGGAAGATTTTGTAGAAATCCTCTTTGACTATGACATCAAAACCCTTGTTGATGTCAGAAGCTTTCCAAAGAGCAAAATGCCGATATTTACAAGAGAGAACCTTGAAAACCTTCTGAAAAAGGAAGGCATAAACTATGTTTTTCTCGGCAAAGAACTCGGCGGTTTCAGGAAAGGAGGCTATGAAGCATACACGACTACCGAAGACTTTGGAAAAGGAGTTGAGATTCTTGAGGGTATCGCCTCAAAAGTCACAAGCGTAATCGTTTGCGCAGAGAGGTTTCCGTGGAAGTGCCATAGGAAGTGGATTTCAAGAGAACTTCACAGGCGAGGCTGGCAGGTAGAGCATATCATCGACAAAGGAAAGGTCTGGACGCCGAAATAAAAATATCCATTGGGATGCTGAGGGTCAGTTATGCCTCAGCAGGCAGTAAAATTCTTACCCTTCTTTTTCTAAAAGTTGAAAGAATCTTTCTCTCGTCATTCCCGCAGTTGTCATGTTAGTGCGTATATGCGTAACAGGGACAAGTCTTGGGCTGGTTTTAATAACCAAAGGCCTTTTAATTCCTGCCTTTGTCATTATGATATGATCTCCCTTTTCCCTTTTGACAACAAAACCATCAAGTTCGAAAATCTTTATAAGGGTTTCATAATGGAGGGGGATAATTTTATGCTCAGGCATTTCTTATACAACAAGGGCAAGGTTTTCTTCAATAATAGGTTTTCTTGATTCCCATGAATTGTTGATTTTTGAAAAGCCGGACTCTTCCAATACTTCTTCCAGCGTGCCCATAGTCTCACATTCTTCAATAAAAGCCCCAACTGCTTCTTTGAAGGATTTCTTTGCTCCATCTACAGTTTCGCCAAAGCTGGAGACATTCAATTCAGGCGATAATGCCACATAAGCATCGCCCTCTTTAAATATTTCAATTCTTACTGATATATCCATCAGAATTCACCTCCAATCTTGATTGCTATTTTAGCACACTTTTAAATATGTATAATCAAGATTTTTCTCAAGCTTCATCCGTATCTCCTTACTCCCTCACCACACTTTGAAAAGCCTCTCTATATTTTTCACCTCTCCTGCAAAGGTTTTTGTCTTTGAAAACCTGAAATCCTTGTAAGTTTTAACTTCAAGCCTGCCATCCTTTTCTGTTATTTTTACAGCGCCATTCGTGTCAGTTCTATATACCTTTGTCACAGAAGCAATCCCCCCACCCCCCCTTAGCAAAGGGGGGGTGGGGGGATTGCTTCTCACATTGGATAGCATTTCAAGCGTTTCCTGATGCGGATGTCCATGGGCATTATCTCTTCCCACGCTTATCACTGCAATCTCAGGAGATGCTGCATCATAGAATGGTTTATACGCTGATGTCTTTCCGCCGTGATGCGGGATTTTAACAACATCACTCTTAAGCCATTTGCCGAGATGGATTATATCCTCTTGTGCTTCCTCTTCAATATCTCCTGTGAATAAGAATGACTTCTTACTGCCTTCTATCTTTAATACCAATGAACTGTTATTCCCCCCGTTATTGCTGTCTCCATTCATGGTATAAAATTCTTTGTATGGATGAAGCACGTACATCTTATATCCTTCACCTTCAATCACATCGCCCCGCTCAAGAATCCTGCGAACTATGCCCGTGCTGTTTCCTTCCTGATAGATAATACGGCCGCTGTCCCACATCTCTTTAACCTTAAAATGTGCCTTGAGATAATCTGTTCCTCCTGCGTGGTCAGAATCTGCATGTGAAAGAACAAGGGCGTCTATGCTTTTCATGCCGAGATATTTCAAAAATGCGGAAACCTCGCGCCCGCTTTTCCCCGCATCCATCACAACAACTTTTTTATCAGGAAGTTCTATTACTGCTCCGTCTCCCTGCCCGACATCAAGATAAGTGATTCCCATTTCGCCGCCTCTTAAAAAGATATGCGCTGACAAATAGACTATCATCAGGAGAGAAGTGATTACAGGAACCGGTTTCTTCTTGCTTACGAAAAAATAAAAAACAAATCCCGCATAAAAAATTATTGCTGCAAACAGGGGGAATGCGGGAATCTTTATATCTGAAAGCTGGAATTCCGCCATAAATCTCACGAGATAAACAGTAATATCAGCAACTACTTCTACCAGAGAGCCGAACATATAATGCCCTGTAAAAAAAAATACAAAAGACGATATCAGCGACAACGGCAAGAGCACAAAACCTATAAGCGGCGTGATTAAGAGATTGGAAAGTGGAGATATAACCGAAAAATAATGAAAGTGATATGCCACCAGAGGCGCTGTTCCCATAGAGGCTGCAAACGTAAGCAAAACAGAAGCCCGCAATATCCTAATTGCAGAAGCGAAAAAATGTGGCAGTAATTTTTGTTCGTCTGCACCTCTGCTATCCTGCGCTTCAGGGTTGTCCTTGTCTTTTTCATAGCCTATTGAAAACCCGATAAACAGCACTGCAAGGAATGAGAGCTGAAAAGAAAGGCTGAACAGAGCCTCGGGATTCCACAAGACAATCAAAAATGCAGCAAACAAGAGTGAATTAAGCCAGAATCTTTTCCTGCCTATCAAAAGACCGATGAGAAACAGGCTTATCATTATAAAAGACCTAACTGCCGGAATGCTCCATCCTGAAAGAGCAAGATATGCAAGCATGAACGGAAGGCAGAGAACTGCTGCTCCCTGAGATGGCGTTACATAGAGTGTAATCCTCTGGAGCAAACTGTACGGCAGAAATTTTATTGCAAACCTGAATATGCCAAACAGGAGAACAGAGAAGATTCCGAAATGTGTGCCTGAAATGCTTAAGATATGTGCGAGTCCTGTTGAGTTAAAGGCATCTTTCAAGTTATCGCTCATGTTGCCTCTATTGCCTGTGGTTATGGCAGAAACAAGGGCGCCTGAATCATCATTGAAGTTGTCTGATATATGCCTGTTAAGTCTCGCTCTTGCATCTTCAAACACTGCCCATACACTTTTTTTACCGCCCCTTAAGTCGTTGACTCCAACAAGGTTCGCATAGAGATTGTTGTTTTCGGTCATTCCGGGATTGAACTTTCTATTGTCTCTGCCTATCTTGACTGCTATCTCATATCGGTTTCCAACCGCAAACTCACTATCAGAGAAAATAAATATATCTCTCTCCTCAATCTCTCTTAATTGCTTCCCTGTCTCCTTTGCAGCTCCTGAGCTTACACGAAATTCCTGAATAAATTTTCCTGTAGGTGTCGTAACTGCATCTGAACTGAACACCCCTGATACGATTATTTCTTTTCCCCTGATATTAGAAAAATCAGTCTCAGGCGCATATCTGAAAAAGGCATATAAAACTCCGAAAACAAGGACAGGGATCAGCAGATATCTTTTCTTAAAAATCAGAAGGACCAGAGATAGAAAAAATATCAGGCTGCTCGTGAAGGGAAAATAATGAAATGAATAAAACAGAATGACACCGGCAAGAAATGAGATGAAAAATGCCATTGTTAACCCGTATTATTTACAAATATTCTCTCACAACTTTTGCGATTTCATTCCCCAGCTTCTCTATCAATCGCCTCTCTTTACCCTCAACCATCACTCTTATCTTTGGCTCTGTGCCTGACGGCCTTACAAGTATCCTGCCATTGCCGGCGAGTCTTTCCTCAGCCTTCCTAATTGCTGACCCTATCTCAGGGATTGATTTAAAGTCCTTTCTCTTTTCTGCCTCAACATTTATAAGAACCTGAGGATACAGCGTTATATCAGATACGAGCTTGGAGAAAGGCTTGCCTCTTTTCGTCATCAGATAAAGAACATGAAGAGCTGTTATAGGCCCGTCTCCTGTTGTATTGTAATCAGAAAATATTATATGCCCTGACTGTTCTCCTCCAAAATTATATCCGCCTGCTCTCATCTTCTCAGCAACAACACTGTCTCCGACCTTTGTCCTTATAAATTTAATCCCGTTCTTTGCAAGATAGTGTTCAAGGCCAAGGTTGCTCATGACTGTGGAGATAACAGTATTGCCTTTAAGCCTTCCTTCCCGCTTAAATTCAAGCGCGCATATCCCTATTATCTGATCTCCGTTTATGATTTTGGCCTTTTCATCACAGAAAATCGTCCTGTCAGCATCGCCGTCATGCGCAATGCCGGCATGAGCCCTGTGCTGCCTGACTGCCTTCTGAAGCATTTCAGGATAGAGCGCACCGCACCCGTCATTAATATTGATACCGTCCGGCTTATCATTTATCACTATAACCTCAGCGCCGAGTTCACGCAGAACCCACGGAGTCGTCTTATATGCAGCGCCGTTTGCACAGTCAACAACAACCTTTATCCCTTCAAGTGTCATGCCTTTTGGCACCGTTGACTTTATATACTCAATATACCTGCCTGTTGCATCATCAAGCCTGTATGCCTTTCCTATATCAGAACCGGAAGGTCTTTTTGTCCCGAGCCCGTCATCCACAACAAGTTCTTCAATACTCTTTTCTATTTCATCGGGAAGCTTGAACCCGTCAGATGAAAAGAACTTTATTCCGTTATCCTCGTAAGGATTATGTGATGCTGATATCACGATCCCTGCGTCAAGCCTTAAAGCCCTTGTAAGAAATGCCACTCCGGGAGTCGGTATAGGCCCCACAAGCGTTACGTTCATCCCCATCGAACAAATCCCTGAGGTAAGGGCGCTTTCTATCATATACCCTGAAAGTCTTGTGTCCTTTCCTATCAGAACCATATTCCTGCCGTGCTTTTTCCTCAGAACCTTAGCTGCTGCCATTCCGATCCTGAGCACATTTTCAGGAGTCATTGGATGTTTATTTACTCTGCCTCTTATGCCGTCTGTACCAAAAAGTTTCATCTTTCTCTCCGCAAGATTAAAAACTATAAAAATTCATTAATTTTAGTTCTTTCGTAAAAAAGTTGAAAATCATATAAATGACAAACCCTCTGGATTCCCCGATCGAGTCGGGG
>DOHC01000197.1 GCA_003535475.1 Nitrospiraceae bacterium | reverse complement strand
TCCGACGCTCTATCCAGTTGAGCTATGGGCGCATTGCCGGCTTGTCACTTCTTCACAGGCTCTTTCAGCATTATATTAAATCTTGGATGCTCAAACGGATGCGCTGACTGGAGGTCTTTGCGGGACCACAGCCACCCCCATTGCTTTCCGGGAGCAGGGAATATTTGTTTATCACCATCCGTTACCTTTATGCCAACCGCCGGATTATTAAGACTGCCCGACCCTGAAGTTATTTTATCCCCGTCCATCGTAAAATCAGGAAGAAACTCCCCGACAGTCACTCTTAAATTGGAACCCGGAATTTTCCACTCGCTGTTGAGTTTAACTGTATATTCCTGCACTTTTTTTGTATCCTTCTCCTCTATTAAAATCTTGACAGAGTTCCACTTGCCTTTTACGTTATCAGGGACAACAACCTCAAGTTTTCCGCCTGACATCATCTGATGCCCCTGTGTCGCTGTATGTTCTTGTGGAAGCACTCCCATCCCTTGCGGCATCGCCGGCGCCTTAGGGTCAGGCTGTTGTTCCTTCTTTTTACAGCCGACAAAATATACCAGCGCTAAACTTAACATTACTGCTATCACAATCTTTTTGTTCATATAACCCCCCAATCTAAGTTGAAAGTTAAAAGTGAAAAGTTAAGAATTAAAGATTTACTATTTGTGATTTCCAATTTTTAACTCTTCACTTTTGTATCTGGCGGAGAGGCAGGGATTCGAACCCTGGGTAGAGGTTTTGGCCCCTACAACGGTTTAGCAAACCGCCGCCTTCNNTAAGGAATCCTCAATTTTTCATTTTGCCTTTTGAATTTTGAATTTGTTTTAAGTATATTACCAGTCTGAAATTGAACTTGTAAACCCCAACAAAAAACTATTTCACAATAATTTTCCAGATGTAGGAATATCTACCAACTCTCAAAACCTTTTTTAACAGACCAGACCCTTCCTGTAATATGATCATAGGCATATGGCATATCAAATGGATCAAGTATATTTTTGTCTTTATCAATTGCATAATGCTCAAGATACTTAGCCTCAAATATGGTATCTTTTCTGTGTGTAGCAATAAATTTGCTTGTAGCCAGCTCTTTGAGGCTTTCAGGGTATCTGTTGTTTTTTATCTTAAAAATGAGGATAGCCTGCCTTATGTTATTTAACTCGCTCTTAAGCGCAACTTTTTTTGCCTCCTCCACGATAGTCTCATAGCGGTCCACAACAACAACAACAAGGATGCTCATGACTATAAGTACAAGCATGGACTCAACAATCCCTCCGCCTATTTCATTAAACGGCTTCAGGAATATTTTTTTAAAAGAGGATTTGCGTTTTTGCTGATTTAAGGTTTCCTGTGAATCCTTAAATCCAGAGTCCCTCATTGAAAATTTCTTGAACAATTTAGACATCATNNGTTGCTCCTATAATCTTCAATGGCTTTCTTAAGCGCATCCGCTCCTAAATTAGAGCAGTGCATCTTCTGCACAGGCAGTCCGCCCAATTCATTTGCAACTGTCTCCTTTGATATTGCTAACGCCTCATCAATCGTCTTGCCTTTAATCATCTCCGTAATCATACTGCTTACCGCAATAGCAGCGCCGCATCCGAACGTTTTGAACTTTGCATCGACTATCGTGTCGTCCTTCACCTTTATAACAAGCTGCATCACATCCCCGCACGTAGGATTGCCCTCTGTGCCGACACCATCAGCGTCAGGTATCTCCCCTACATTCCTCGGATTTGTAAAATGGTCCATTACTTTTGCACTGTACATTCTCCACCCTCTCCTTTCATTCCCCAGCCTTTTGCGTAGGGGGACATCTCTCTTAATCTTTTTATCACCTGCGGAAACTCAGAAAGCAGGTAATCTATATCTTCCTCTGTGTTGCCGGTACCGAGCGTAAAGACTATCGACCCCTGTGCGAGATTTGAAGATACGCCCATTGACAGCAAAACAGGCGATGCCTTCAATGCCTTTGACGAACACGCTGAACCGCTTGCAACATATATGCCCTTTGCCGCAAGAAGCAGAAGCATTGCCTCGCCTTCGATGAATTCAACTGTGAAGCTTGCATGTCCCGGGAGCCTGCTTTCAGGATGGCCTGTGAGATAAACATTCTCAACAGTTGATACGCCCTTAATAAGTTTATCCATTAATTTCCTGACATGCTCCACCCTTGTGTTCATCTCAGATATTGCAAGTTCTGCTGCCCTGCCCATCCCCACAATTGCAGGGACATTTTCTGTGCCTGCCCTTCTTCCATTTTCTTGTATCCCGCCGTAGATAAGCGGAACTATTCTCAGTCCCTCTCTCACATAAAGCGCGCCTGCGCCTTTAGGCCCGTAAAACTGATGCGCTGCCATGCTTAAAAGGTCAACGCCAAGGTCTTTCACATCAACTGGGATATTTCCTGTGGATGCAACTGCATCTGTATGGAAGATTATTCCCTTTTCTTTTGCAATCCTGCCTATCTTTTTTATAGGCTCTATTGTCCCGACCTCACTGCTTGCATGGATTACGGATATGAGCGTTGTCTCTTTTGTTATAGATTTTTTTACCATGTCGGGGTCAACTATCCCATGCTTATCCACAGGGAGAAAAGTCACTACAAAACCCATCTTTTCAAGGAACCGCGCAGAATTCAGGATTGAATGGTGCTCCATCTTAGAGACGATTACATGCTTTCCTTCATTCTGCCTTGCAAACGCAATGCCGCGGAGCGAAAAGTTATTTGCCTCGGCGCCGCTTGACGTAAAGATTATCTCTGACGATTTTGAATTAATGAGCGATGCGACCTGCGACCTCGCGTTCTCTATTGCCTCTTTTGCCTTTGTGCCAAGGTCATAAATGCTCAGGGGATTTCCAAAATCCTCTCTGAAGTATGGCATCATTGCATCAAAAACACGGACATCAAGAGGGTTTGTTGCAACATGGTCAAAGTAGCGCTTCCTCATTTTCGTTTCACCTTCTTCCTGATATAAAATTTATAAAAATCTTCCGTCTCACTTATCCCTAAAAATTCATTGCCTGTTTTTTCACACCAGCCGGGAATATCTTCAAGCGCGCCGTCATAGTCAGTCATTATCTCCAGTATCTGCCCGTCATCCAGTTCCCTGATTTTTTCCTCAAGTTTAAGCAGATGCATCGGACACATCATATAAACTATGTCTGTTGTTACATCTGCCTTAACGTTCTCTATAAACTTCATATCTTAAAAATTTAAAAAGCAAAACTTAAAATTAAAATCCCACATTCAACCTTGAACTG
>DOHC01000209.1 GCA_003535475.1 Nitrospiraceae bacterium | reverse complement strand
TCCCCCCATCCCCCCTTTAGCAAAGGGGGGCGAGGAGGGATTGTGGAATCTGATCCTGCTTGACTGCAATGATACTGAGCGGGCAGGGATAGAAAAGCTGCAATTTGCTTCTTCGGCAGTCATAGACCACCACGAAACAGCAAGGGACTTCGGCGATATAAAGTGGATAGACCCAAAGTCGCCTGCAACCGGGCAGATGATTTTTTGTTTAATAAAGGAATTAGGCGTAAATGTAACAAAAGAGATTGCTGTAAATCTTTACTCTGCTATTGCTATTGATACAGGCACTTTCAGATACAGCAATACTACTCCTGATGTTTTGCGGGTGTCAGCAGAACTGGTTGAAGCCGGAGCAAACCCGTCGTATATCGCTGAAAACATCTATGAGACATGGACAGACAGCAGGTTCAGGCTTCTTATGAAGGTTCTTAACACGCTGGAGATATACAATGATATTGCAATCACTCAAGTTACGCTTGAGATGTTCAGGGAAACAGGCGCTGCAATTGCAGATACAGAAACTTTTCCGGGATTTCCGAGGAAGCTGAGATCAATAAAAATTTCCGCCCTTTTCAGGGAGATAGAGAATAACTACTACAAGATAAGCCTCCGCTCAAAAGGGAGAGGGATAAATGTCGCAAAAATAGCCGAGATGTTCGGTGGAGGCGGTCACAGCAATGCAGCAGGATACAAGATCCGCTCAGACTTGAAGGCAGCAAAAGAGGCGCTTTTAAAAGCTGTAAGAGAGAGAACCTGACACTCCTTCTTTGACCCTAAATAATACAGACATTGCTTTCGCCTCTGCGAATCCGCTCTCCTCGACGAGTCGCCTGAGGCGACCGAGGAGGACAAAAATTTACTTTCTTTCGTATTTTGCTTGAAAAAGACAAACTGGATACTCCGGTCAAGCCGGAGTATGACAGAATTAGAGGTCATTCCCCGACTTGATCGGGGAATCCAGAAGGGTTGTTGTTTATGCAACTTTCAACTTTTTTACGAATGAGCCAAAATTTATCTAACTGTATTTTTCTTGCCGAATCAGAGTTTTTAATGTTGCCTATCCCTGAATCTTTCCGTAAAATATTTTTATGAATGTTGAATTGTTAAGGAATATAGGCAGGCAGCTTTTGAAAGAAATTCCCCTGTTAAAACAAAAACCCCTTACTCAGGCAGCCCTTGGGGTCGGCGCCTCAGGCGATAAAACATTCCCGGTAGATAAAAAGGCAGAGGATATTATCATATCAGGGCTTGAGGCGTCAGGAGAGCCTTTAACCATTGTTTCAGAGGAAGCTGGCATCCACGATATAAAAGGCGGCGGCAGGAAAGTATTGATAGACCCTATTGACGGCAGCAAGAATGCAATAGCTGGAATCCCGTTTTATTGCACATCTATAGCAGTTGCCTGCGGAGATACAATTGGAGATATTGAAACAGCCTATGTTATAAATCTTATCAATGGAGATGAGTTCTGGGCGGGGAAAAATAAAGGCGCTTTCTTGAACAACGAAAGAATTTCAACGCAGAAAGACAGAGAGATGTATCTTGTCGCATACGAGGCGCAGTCTCCTGGAAGGGATATACAGGGGATAATGCCCCTGCTCTCAAAGTCACGAAAAACCCGCTGCCTTGGAGCAACAGCGCTTGACCTTGCATACCTTGCAAGCGGTTCAATCAGTGTATTTGCGAACCCTTCGCTTTCAAGAAGCTTTGATTTTGGAGGAGGCTGGCTGCTTGTTAAAGAGGCAGGCGGAATATTTACGGATATCAAAGGCAATCCCATTGAACCAGTGGAGATTAGTCTTAAAAAAAATGTATCTCTGCTTGCGTCAGGAAACGAAGAGCTTCATAAGGAGGCTTTGAAATTATTAACTCAGTGAAATACCTGTTTCAGTCAATATTCTTTTTACTGCTGTCTGCTGCCTTGCTTTATGCCGATGAAGGCATAATTGAAAAGGAGATAACTTATACTGTTGTAAAAGGCGATTATGGAGGGATAATTGAGGGCAAGATCGGGCTCGAATGGAGCCACATTGCCTCAAGCAATCAAATCAAATACAATGCTCCTCTTGAAGTAGGGCAGAAATTAAATATAAAGTTCAGACGGATTATCCCTGCACGTGTTGAAAATGGCATTGTCATAAATATACCTGACAGAACGCTTTACCGGTTTTATGAAGGAAAGCTCACAGACTATTATTTCATTTCAGCAGGGAAACCTACATGGCAGACACCGCTTGGCGAATTTACCATAAAGAGCAAGGCAAAATATCCCACATGGTATGTGCCTGCGTCAATTCAGAAGGAGATGGAGGATAGCGGGCAGGATGTTATCGTAGAAATACCTCCAGGTCCTGAAAACCCGCTCGGGAAATACTGGCTTCAGCTTTTACTCCAAGGCATAGGGCTTCACGGCACAAACGCGCCGCAGAGCATTTATAAGTTCAGAAGCCACGGATGCATGAGGCTCAGGCCCGAGGTTGCAGAGTTCTTGTTTAATGATGTGGTTGTCGGGACAAAAGGGATAGTCATGTATGAGACTGTAAAAGCAGTAAAGACCTCTGACGGCAGAATAGTGATTGAGGTTTATAAGGATTTTTATAAACGGCGAGTAAATTACGATGACAAGATAAAAGAAAAGCTTAAAGAACTCAATGCCATTAACAGGGTTGACTGGAATAAGATCAAAGAGGCGATAGAGAAAAAAGACGGGCTTGTCTTGGATGTGAGTTTATAACCGGCGGAGATTAGAGTTTTTACATATCAATCTCTATTACCTTCTCCTTTGATTTCTCACCCCTGATTATCTTCACGCTGCTTTTTCTTACCTTGAAATGTTCTGCCAGAACTTCAGCCACAACCTTATTTGCCTTTCCGTCAACAGGAGGGGCATTTACATAGACCTTCAGCATCCCTTCTCCTTCAACAACAGCATTTTTATTTGCGTTTGTGATGACCTTTATTTTTAGCTTTTTCATCGGGAAAGTTCCCAGCCAATTTTTATCCATATTAGCATAAAATACCAAGCAGTGTACCTATATGCCGTTTCACTTCAAATGATTTTTTCTGTAATACTAAAAATGTCCTAAAAACAGTCATGCTATACAGCCCTTTTAAGCCATCCCTGTCTGTCATGCTGGCTTGTCCAGCATCCCTCTTTAAGAAAGATTCCCGACAAGCGGGAATGACAACTATGCGGCAATTATTATGACGCTCTGGATAACAATTTGGATGCAACTTTAAGGTTAAGTCTCCATCTATGGAATGGATAAAAGATAANNCAAATGATTTTTTCTTTATCAAAACCTTAAAATGTGCTATATTCTTTCCATGAAAGCTGTAAATAGGAAGTTGGTATAATTATAAGTTAACCCTGCTGATAATTTAGTGAGAAATTAAACAAAATAGCTTATCTCGAAATCAAAAGGGAGGTCAAAATGCCCAAAGTCACTATTGATGTAACATCTGAGGGAATAAAAAAACTTCTTCCGCAGATGACCACAGAACAAATACTTAAATTAGATCACGAAATCCACGAATATCTTGAAACCCATATGATGATGAGCGGTGCCCAGACCTCATTCCATGAATGGGAAGATAAGGAAGAAGATATTTACAGTGCCATATAAGTCAGGCGATATTATACTCGTTAATTTCCCCTTTACAGACCTTGTATCCTCTAAGGTAAGACCCTGCAATTAGAATAACAAACTGTATTTGTTGTTTTAAGCGCCCTGCGAAACCTTGCAAAAACAAGGGGAAAACTATTAAAATTACTCCTATTCAAACTGATTTTTCAGCAGGAGACTTATGGGAGAGATTGAAAAGCTAAGAAATGAGATTGATGCTGTTGACGAAGAGATACTTAAACTTCTCAATGAAAGGTCACGTATTGTACTTGAGATTGCAAATATAAAGCGTAACAATAAGTCAAAGTTTTACTCGCCTGAACGTGAGCGGCAGATACTTGAAAAACTGACATCCCTGAATAAGGGGCCTTTTCCAAATGATGCGCTGAAGTCAATTTACAGAGAGATACTCTCAGCCTCTTTATCGCTTGAAGAACCTTTAAAGGTTGCCTATTTCGGGCCTGTCGCAACGTTCACACACCTTGCAGCGATAAGGCATTTCGGCTCTTCGGCAGACTTTGTGCCTGTTGAGAGCATAAAGAGCGTATTTGAAGCGGTTGATTCAGGGAAAGCAGAATTCGGGGTTGTGCCCATAGAAAACTCCACGGAAGGTGTGGTGAGTTACACCCTTGATATGTTTATGGATTATGACCTCAAGATAACAGCCGAGGTTATGCTTGAGATATCGCATAATCTGCTTTCTTTGGCAGGCAGCAAAAGAGACATTAAAAAAATATATTCGCACCCCCAGCCGACAGCGCAGTGCAGGGGCTGGCTTGAAAGGAATCTTCCGAATGTAGAGATAGTTGAAGCTACAAGCACAGCCAAAGCAGCGGAGCTTGCGTCAAAAGACCAGTCAACAGCCGCAATTGCAAGCGAACTTGCCGCAAAGATATACAGCCTTAATTTTGTGGAGCGAAGCATAGAAGACAATAAGCACAAGTACACACGGTTCCTTATAATCTCAAAAAATATCGCTCCAAAAACGGGGAAAGACAAGACATCAATTATGTTCTCCATTAAGGATAAACCAGGCGCCCTTTACGATATCCTTCAACCAATTAAGAAGGCAAAGATAAATCTTACGAAACTGGAATCAAGGCCTTCCAGAAGAAAGGCATGGGAATACATATTCTTTGTGGATATGGAAGGGCATATAGAGGATAAAAAAGTCAAAAAAGCCATAGAAAATATAAAAGATGGATGTCTCTATCTTAAATTCCTTGGCTCTTATCCGCACGGTGGCCAGTAGTGATAAAGGCTCCAGAACATATCAGTGCGCTCAGGCCATACATCCCCGGCAAACCCATAGAAGAACTTGAAAGGGAACTCGGGATAAGAAACTCCATAAAGCTTGCCTCAAATGAAAATCCAATAGGCCCTTCTCACGCGGCTGTCAGGGCAATAACAGCAGGGCTGAAAAAAACACTAAACAGATACCCGGATGGAAGCGGCTATTATCTCAAAAATGCACTGGCAAAAGAACTCTCTGTCAAACCTGAAGAGATTATACTCGGAAACGGCTCAAACGAGCTTATTGACATCGCGGCAAGGACATTCTTAGCTCCGGGTGATGAGGCTGTTATGGCACACCCATCATTCGTTGTTTACTCAATGGCTGTGCAGGCAGCGGGCGGAAAGGCAATTCAGGTGCCGCTCATGGATTACAGACATGACCTTGACGCAATGTTAAATGCT
>DOHC01000032.1 GCA_003535475.1 Nitrospiraceae bacterium | reverse complement strand
CAGAGTTTGTATGCAGTCCTCAACGGCATTGCAGAATGGACTCCGAATTCCCTTGCCTCGTATGATGCTGTAGAGACAACTCCCCTCTCTTTCGGGTCTCCGCTGCCGCCTATGATTACAGGTTTTCCGATAAGTTCAGGATGGCGTCTCTGCTCAACAGCGGCAAAAAATGCATCCATGTCTATGTGAAGTATTCTGCGCATTGTTCAGCAAGGAAGGCAGGACATGGTGTTTGAGCGGATTTTTTGCCGATATTCAAACAGTTTGTCATATAAATAATCAAATGAGGCAAAAACCTCGGAGGTCGCCTGCGGCGACCGAGAATGAGCGAAAATGCTATGTCCTGCCTTCCCAATCATAGTTTTATGAGCTGTCTCGGTTAGTATACAATACTTACATGACATGGTATGAAGCCATAGGGAGAGTGATACTGATATTCTTATCATTTGCCTTTATCCACAGTCTCTGTGTGACATCCTTCATTAAGTCCCTGATGAAAAGGCTTTTGGGTGAGACATTTGTGAAGGTTTTCTATAGGTTCATTTATACCTGTTTCAGTGTAATTACATTATTCATTGCAATTTATTTTATAAACATGATCCCTGATGTTTATTGGTTCAGGGGGCCGGCATGGTTCAGGTGGATAATGCATGCAATTCAGATTGCAGGTCTTATATTCGGCTCTCTCTCTTTTAAGGTTATAACCTCTCATGAGTTTGTGGGGATTACACAGGTTTGGAGATACCTCACAAAAAAAGAGATTAAAGGAGACGATGAAGGGATAACCCAGACAAGGCTTGTGAAAACAGGTGTTTATGGTTTTGTCAGGCATCCGCTTTACCTTGCAGGAATAATTATTTTCACATTTGAGCCTAACATAACAAGGAACTGGTTCGCTGTGAGCATACTTGCTGATATCTACTTCATCTTCGGAGCTTTCATGGAAGAGAAGCGGTTGATAAAGACTTTTGGAGATGAGTACATTGAGTATATGAAGCATGTGCCAATGTTTTTGCCAAAGATTTTATGAATCAAGATTTATGCAGAGAGGGTTTGCTGATTTTTTTATTATCCCTCTCTCTTCTGCCATATCCAGAAGTTTCCTTACAGCTCTTATACCGTCATCGCCTATATCAATCGAATAATCATTGACATAGAGATTAATATGCTCAGCGATAACAGAATCATCAAGCTCCTGAGAATGTTTTTTGATGTATTTCAGAGGCTCATCCCTGCGGCTAATTGCATAAAGCACGCTCTCCCTTATCAGCCTTTCCAACTTCTCTATTAATTCTCTTCCGAGACTTCTCTTTGCAATTATACAGCCCAATGGGATCGGCAGGCCTGTTTCTTTTTCCCACCACTCGCCGAGGTCAATAATATTCTTCAGCCCATAAGATGAATAAGTGAATCTGCCTTCATGGATTATCAGTCCTGCATCAGCCTTCCCTTCTTTAACCGCACCCGTAATTTCATGGAACGGCATCACTTTGACATTGCTCTTGAAATCAGGATCATAAAGCTGTAAAAGAAGATAAGCTGTGGTAAGCTCTCCGGGGATTGCTATCTTTTTGCCTTTTAAATCCTCCATCGAACAGCTTTCCCTTGCGACAACCAAAGGCCCGCATCCCTTTCCAAGCGCACCTCCTGAGCGGAGAAGACAGTAATCATCTCTGAGACTGCCAAATGCACTATATGAGACCTTTGTTATATCAAGCTCGCCCTTAAGAGCCTTCTGATTTAGTGCCTCAACATCAAGAAGGCTTTCTTTAAAATTTAAATCGCCAGTATCTATCTTTCCATGCACGAGCGCATAGAAGATGAATGTATCATTCGGGCATGGCGAATATCCGAGAGAAAGGGTTTTCATAATTTCGCTCTCTTCATAACATAATAAAGCTGGATTAGCTTTCTAAATTTAAACATTAAATTCCGTTCAATGGACAGCTTTCACATTTCGGCTTGGGTTTGCAAAAAGTCTTCCCTGCCATTACAAACAATGCATGGTACTCATTATAAAGTTTTACATCCTTTTTCAGCGACAAATGGAAAAGCTCCTGAAATTTATCGTATGCCTCATCATGTCCTAAAATATTATGCCTTGAGAGAACCCTCTTGGTATATGCATCAATAACAAATATTGGTTTATCAAGAGCATAGAGAAGAATAGAATCTGCTGTCTCATGGCCGATGCCGTTAACATCGAGAAGTTTTTTCCTGAGCGAATGCATCTCTTCTCTTTTCATCTTCTTCATGCTTCCGTGATAATCATTCATCAGAAAATCAATAAATGCTTTAAGGCGCTTTGCCTTAATATTGAAATATCCCGCAGGCCGAATCAATGAAGCCAGTCTGTTTACAGGCATATCATGAATAGCCCTTGCATTTAGGACTTTCTCTTTTTTGAGATTATTTACCGCCTTCTCGACATTTCCCCAGTTCGTGTTCTGGGTTAGAATCGCTCCAACTGCAACCTCAAAAGGCGTATTCCCGGGCCACCAGCGCTGCGGGCCAAAGGATTTGAAAAGTCGCTTGTAGATGCCTATGAGTTTTTTGTTTTTCATAATTTCTATTTTATATCAGAAATGCGTAGCTGAANNAAAAATAATACCTTGCTTATCCCTCACTGCCAAAATTTAACCACCAGAAAAGATGTCTATTATATTCACAATCCAATCTTTAAGACTCTTTCCTAATGGCTTCTTATCTTTTATGGCCTTAATAAAAAGTACAGTTACGAAACAAAAAAACAAAGTGCAATTACCAACCAAATCCAAAAATTCACCTAACCTCCTTTTTTATCATTAGTCTTCTTTTTAAAAAATTTCTAATCTGTCATTCCCGTGAAAACGGGAA
>DOHC01000028.1 GCA_003535475.1 Nitrospiraceae bacterium | reverse complement strand
ATAGCTGACGGCTGTATTCCTCTCCCTACAAAAATACCTTCCGGCACGGGAAGCCCCGCGCTTTTTAAAAAGCTCTTGACTTCATACTCAACAAACACCTTCTTCCCTTTGTTCTTTTCTAAAAAGAAGGCTGTCTTTTTAAGGATAGAATCATCAGCCGATAACATGGATAAAGTTTACCACAACAGATAAAAAATGACTTCGCTTTTAATTAAACATTATGGTAGAATTTTACCGAGTTAAGTTTCTTTATAAATGTTTGCAGAGGAGGGGACTATGAAGATTTTAATGATTTTAATTTCGTACATTTTGTGTGTTGTAATGCCTGCTTTTTCACAGGAGCTTTCGGGCCTCGACATCATGAAAGAACAGAAGAAAAGGCACGAAGCCAGTCAGGAATATGAAGATATAAAGATGGTGCTGATTGACAGTTCAAACAATAAGGAAACCCGCGAGTTAAAGCGCTATGCCAAGAAAGATAATGCAGGGCTTTTTAAATATCTTGCCCGTTTTGAGGGGCCTGCTGATATAAGGGGCACCGCATTGCTGACATGGGAGCAAAAGGACAGGGAAGACGACCAGTGGCTTTACATGCCTGCATACGGCCAGAAACTTAAAAGAATTGCAGGCGGCAATAAAAAGGGATATTTCATGGGCACTGATTTTTCCTATGAAGACCTCAGGCCTGAAAAACTTGAGACCCATACATATGCTGTCTTAAAGAAAGAGAAATACGACAATCAGGACTGCTATGTAATTGAATCGCTGCCGTCAACAGACGAAGAAAAAAAGACCACCGGTTATGCAAAACGGATTTTATGGATTACCACAGACACCTTTGTTACCCTCAAGGTGGATTTTTATGACCACAGCATGAAACTTCTAAAGACCCAAACTGCGCATAATGTAAAACAAATAAAAGGAAAGCTGATGCGGGCAGACAAGGTATTAATGACACACCACCAGAACAAACATCAGACGCTGATGGGTTTGGTGGAACGAAAGATAGGCGGCAATATAGAAGATTCAATATTCACAGAGCGTGCGGTGACAAGTTTCAAGTAAAAAGGGGAATATCGGGGAAACATGGAAAAGCTTGTCAGATTTTCATACGACAAACCGTGGATTATAATCCTTATTACCGCTTTACTGACCATTGCCCTTGCCATACCGGCGTTTCATTTGAAGATAGATGTCTCAAGCGACAGGTTCATGGCAAGGGACACGCCGGAAAAGAAGAGATATGAAGAAACAAAAAAGGTCTTTGGCTCTGACGTCCTTTCTTTTGTTTATATAAGAGATTCCAACCTTTTCACTGAAAAGAAACTCAGCCGCCTTCGCTTGATGTTTGACCAGCTTGCTAATCTCAAAGGCGTAGAGAAGGCTGAAAGCCTGTTCACAATCAATAACATCAAGGGACAGCAGGGCATGATTGATACAGCTCCGCTCCTTGACATAATACCCGGTGATCCGAATGAACTTCTCTCAAAGCAAAAAGACGCCATTGAAAATCCGGTAATTTATAGAAATTTTATCTCTCCTGACGGCAAATCCACTGTTATTTCCCTTTATCTCAGCAGGGATAAAAAAGATGATAAGTTTGACAGTCGAATCAAAAAAGACATAGAAAAGGTTACAAGCGAATATAAAGGCGACTTTCAGGAGATATTCCAGACAGGCGCGCCGTATGTGAATACATCCATGTCAGAGTACATAGTTGATGACCAGCTTGTACTCGTGCCAATCGGCGTTTTAGCTTTGCTTATAACCATAATGCTGACACTGGGCAACTATCACGGAGCAATAGTGCCTCTTGTTAATGCGGCAATAAGTATTTGCTGGACATTTGGATTCATGAAGCTTTTTGGCGTGCCTATAAATCCTCTTACCGCCATTGTCCCTGCCATTATAATAGTCATCGGAGCAACTGAAGACACTCATATGGTTGCTGAGTTTCTGGAGGCCACTTCTAAAGGCGAGTCTCCACGAGAGGCTGTCCTTGTCGGCATAGGCAAAAAACTCGGCATAGCATTTTTCTTAACCGCACTTACTACTGTTATCGGTTTCGGGTCTATCGCCTTCACTGATGTGGTTATTCTTCAGGATTTCGGCATAGCTTCGGGGATTGGGTTTTTTCTGAACTTCTTCGTGACAATAACCATGACTCCTGTTTATCTGCGGTTTTTCGGCAAATCCATCATGAAAAAAGGGCTTCATGAAGATACCAAAGGCAATAAACTCCTGACTGCGATTGTGCATAAGGTAGTTTACTGGGGCATCCATTACAGGAAAAGAATCATAATCTCAAGCTCCTCGGTCCTTTTGATTTCGCTGGCTGCAACAGCCTTTATTTATGTCAATAATGATGTCATATCATATTTCAGAAAGAGCTCTCCCATTGTAATGGCCGCCGAAAAAATGCATGAAAACCTGTCAGGACAGAATATCTTTTATATCGTCTTTGAAAAAGATATTGGTGATTTTAAAACCGCAGCAAGCCTTAAAAAAATAGAGGAGGCTGAAGCATACCTGAGAAACCTCAAGGTATTCGATACAGTGCTGAGCCTCCCCGACTACATAGCGCTCGTCAACAAAGGAATGCAGAACGGAGACCCTGCATTTCACAAGGTTCCCGACTCTGATAATCTGATATCACAATATCTACTGTTTTTCCAGAGGAATGACATAGAGAGGTTTGTCTCCGGAGATTTCTCTAAAGTTAATATTATGATTCGTCATAATATTAATTCTTCCACAGAGTTAAATAATATCATCGGGAAAATCAAAAAAGATTTAAACAGCGGCAGTTACGGCAAATACGCTAACATTCTCATTACAGGCGAGGGAGTTCTAATTGCAGATGCGGCTGAGAATTTTATATCAGGACAGATCTCCTCTCTTGCAACAACAGCCATAATGATAGCTGCAATAATGGCGTTTCTTTTTATGTCATGGAAGGCAGGGTTTATTGTGCTGATACCTAACCTGCTTCCGGTTGCCATATTCTTTGGCTTGATGGGAATAGCAGGCATTCCTCTGAACGCCGGCACAGTTATGGTTGCCGCAGTCACAATCGGCATTGCTGTTGATGACACCACTGTATTTATGGTTCTCTATAACCAGAACCTGAAAAAGTACGGCGATGAAAAACGGGCGCTTGAAGATACTCTTCTTGCAGAAATAAGGCCTATATTTATATCGAGCGTATCTTTAGCCGCAGGTTTCAGCACTTTGATTTTCTCAAAGTTTGTCCCGATAGCCCAATTTGGAGCGTTAAGCGCCTTTGTCATGATTATTGCTTTCGGCACAGAATTGTTCATCACGCCTCTTACGCTTTCATCTGTGCGCCTTATCACCCTATGGGATGCTATCGGGCTTGCGCTTAGAGACCGTCTAATCAAGCAGTCATTATTGCTTCAGGGGCTTAGCAAATTCCAGATCAGGCGTCTGATCCTGATGTCCCACATGCGGGACGCTAAAGCAGGAGAGCAGATAATATGCGAGGGTGACGCAGGGGATAAAATGTATCTTGTTGTAGATGGTGAGATGTCTGTCTCAAAAGCTGTTAATGGCGAGCGCAAAGCCATTGCCAAATTAGAGCCCGGAGACGTATTTGGAGAAATTGCGCTTGTAAGCAGTCAGCCGAGAACAGCTGATGTATTTGCCGTAACAGATGCAAAACTTTTATCGCTTGATTGGAAAACACTTGAGAGGCTGCGCCGCCTGAGCCCGTTCATCACTTCAAAGCTCTTCCTAAATATCTCAAAGATTTTAGGGAACCGCCTTATAGAAACTACGGATAAAATGGTATGCCGTTTATGAGATTCTGTTTAATAGCCGTAATATTTATTTTGTCTTCAACGCTTGTCTTTGCGCAGGATAAAACCCCAAAGGCTGACGACCTTGACGCATTACTGTCATCAGACAAACCTGCAAAGCAGGAAGAGAAAAACCCTTTCTATAATGCCTTCAAACAGGCGAAATGGACATGGAACGCAATAGGATATAATTTCACAAAGAACAATGAACATCAGGATCAGGGCAGGGGAGACGATACTAAATTCAGGCAGTTCTACACACAGTTATTAATGGATACATGGTTAGAGTTGATGAAATACGAAATCAAGATTGACCTGCTTCTTCAGTACGGCTCTGAGAAAGACCAGTATGGCCCGAGTCGGGCAGCATATTTTCCACAGTTTTACGTAAAGAAAAAACTTGAAACCTCAGACCTTATCTTCGGATATAAATACATAGAAGACGGGATAAGCACGCTTTACTCTCCTGCAAAACGCATCGCAAAGTATGACGCTGACCATCCCACAGACCCGGACAAACTTGGAGTCTGGCAGGCATCATGGACGTATTATTACACCGGGAACAACAGTACGGAGTTGAGGCTGCTTCCTTATTTCCAAAAATCAAGGTATCCGCCGGAGCCTTCGCGATGGAGCGCAGGCAAAGGCGACTATGACCTCGTTGATTCGGATATTCCCGGTCAGGTTGATACAGACTATCAGATTACAGAAAAGAAAATACGGCACCATCTGACTGATTCAGGCTTTATGGCCAAGCAGAAAATGACAGTTAAAGGCGTTGATTTTTTTGTAAGCGCTTACGAAGGATATCTGCCAAGCCCCGTGCTTAAGCGCGTGAGCTCCAATCAATATGAAAAACAGTATATAAAGGGCGGCATTATTGCAGCGGGATTTTCCACAGTGCAAAGCAAATGGGAATTGCACGGCGAAGGCGCATGTGAAATTCCTGAGAACAGGAAACAGGATACTTATATCAACTATGTATTTGGAACAGAATACGATCTCAATACATTTATGAAGATTGATGCTATAGACTCTGCCAAGCTCATTGTTGAATATTCAAACGAATGGGTGCTTGAAGACCAGAACCACCCTGACTATCCTGTAAACCAGCGGTCTTCGCGTCTTGGCCGTAACGCCATATACATACTTCAGAAAGTTGATATTAACGACAAGAATAAGATGTCTTACGGCGCCGTATATAACATCTCCAAAAAGGATAACACTTACCGCCTGACTTACGAACGTAAATTTAAAGAAGGCAAATCAATAGAGACATTCTATGAGTGGTTCAATGGAGGGGAAAAGACACATTTCGGCCGCTGGAAAGAGAACGACAGGATAGTGGTCAAATTCACCAAAAAATTCTGACCCTCTGCATCGCAGATTTTTAAAATGAAACAAATTCTAAGACTTCTTTCACGTGAGATGGACTTTGCAAAGGAAGTTGCAGACAGGGCAGTTGTATTTGACCGTGGAGATATTGTTGAAACAGGCTATCCCGAGGAGATATTTATAAGCCCCGAGACAGGAAGGACAACGGTTTTTTTAAGCCGGATACTGAAAAGAAGCATAATATAAGATTGCCGTATGGATAATTTTAATGTATAGCAGCGGGTTTAGTTTGAGGTATAATGAAAACATTAGGAGCAGGAAGGGTGCCCTCATTCTAAGCAGGCAAGAGGAGGTCTATGAAAAAGAGTAAGATTGGAGAACTACTTATTGAAGCAGGCTTAGTTACATTCGAACAAGAGTTCTTGTCAATAGGTGTGTAAATAGCCATCAGGCGGCCATC
>DOHC01000062.1 GCA_003535475.1 Nitrospiraceae bacterium | reverse complement strand
ACCCTTAATGGTAAAAACCTTTTCTCTATCTGGATTCATAAACAGTTTCCTCATTCCATATCTTCGCAAGAAGTCACTCAAGCCACTTCTCAATGAGCCCTATAGCTTCAGGACTATCCCATGCCCTCCTCCCGATTATCTTCTCTCTTACGATGCCTTCTCTGTCAATGATAAAGGTTTCGGGCACCCCTCTGACCCAATAGTTTCCGGCAACCTTCATGTCGTAATCAAGAAGCACAGGCATGGTATAGCCATTCATCTTCATATACTCGACAGCCTTTTTTGCATCATCCCTGTAAATGATTGTGAGCATTTGGAAAGGCCTGCCCTGCATCTTCTCATAAAGTCTCTGCATGGTAGGCTTTTCCTTTTTGCATTCATCACACCAGGAGGCCCAGAAGTTTATAAATACAACCTTTCCCTTCAACTCTGATAAACGCCATATCATAGATGAACCCTCTCCGCTGGTATCTAATTCCGGCAACTCAAAGTCAGGCGCTTTAAGACCAACTGCAGCCATAGCCCTCTGTACCCTCTCTAGTTCTTTTGGCATAAAAAAGAAAAGCGCTAATCCAGCAACAATAAGCATCAAGATTATTATTATCTTTTTCATTTAAGTATACTCCTCAGAATCGCCATAACATTCTCCCTGAAGGCATCAGTGTTATGATTAAAGGGATGGAGATTTGTCATAATATTACCGGCAATGATTAGTGTGGGGGTTTCATCAACGCCGTACGCGCGAGCCATATCCAGAGCCTTCTGGACGTCTTTAGCCTTATCTCCTGACCTGAGTCTTTTGCTAAAATCAAAACCAAACCCTATCTTTTGTCCTATCTCTTCAAGCGCTTTTATATCGCCTATGTTCTTTCTTTCAACAAAGTGGGCACGGAAAAGGGCTTCCTTCATTTTTTCTCCTTTGCCGGCCTCCTCTGCAAGAAAATACGCTTCTCCCGGTTTTGGAGAACCCTTGCCCCAGTAGATGGGGATGGTCTTCCATTTAATCTTTTTCGGGAAATTTCCTTTGATGGCAGGGATTGCCCTTTCAAAGGTATAACAGCCGTCACAGTAGAAGCTTAGAAATTCTATTACCTCTACTGTTTTGCCGTCAAATTTAAATTGCTGCAACGGTAGTTTGGTATAGACACCTTTTATAAAAATCTCGGCATCTACTCTAAATGGTGAAAACGCTACTGCTAAAAACGTTAACACTAAAAACATTTTTTTAAACATCTTATCTCTCCTTTGTCTTCCAATCCCCGCTTAAGGACTGCTGGGACAGGTTATTTATGTTTGATCTTCTCCAGATAAACCGGATAATTAAAATCAGGACTTGCGCTCTTTGTATGGCATTTTAGACAGACATATTCCGCCACAGGCTGCATCGGCTTCGAAAAATCCAGAAGGTGCTCTCTCCCGGGTCCGTGACACGCCTCACACTGAACATTTGTCAGCCTTGGCGTTGTTTTAGCGCTGTAAAAACCTCCTTTCTCACCAAAGCCTGCAGTATGACACTTTATGCACTCAGGGTCTGCTGACTTGCCCACCCGCTCGAGTGTATGAAAGGCGCCGGCATGTCGTGTCTTCTTCCAGCTCTCAACAAAAGGTTGATGACACTCTCCACATTTAGAAACACCAAGGTAAGAAATCTCTGCTAACGGCTTGCTGTTATCCTTTAAAAGCCCGGCAACCATGGCATCATACTCCTTTAAAGCTTTACGGACATTTATATCTTCTTTTATATCTTTGCCGAGCGACTGCCATCTGTGTTTAAATTCTAAGACCTCTCCACCGCTGTCAATCTGCAGTGTCAGGATACCCAATCTCTCTCCTTTTGGATAACCGCTTACAATAATAGTTCCATTTGCCTTGAGAGGCTCTTCAAAAATTTCTCCTGATGAGAGTATTATGATATCCCATCCCTTCAGGTGTTTAATCTCGGAAATAGGCTGATCTGAAAGAAGGATATTCAACTTGCCCTTTTGATAATTCATCGGGGTTACGCTGACATTAACATCAAAGGCATTACGCTTTATGGAGATGGATTGTCTATATTGAGGCATATCAGAGATAACAGGGATTTTATATTTTTTCAAAAGCCCGGAAAAGAAGCTGTAAGGGAACTCCTTCTCCATTTTTAAGAAAGCCACTGTATCATATTTCATAATACTGAAGGCTTTCAACATTGCCTCGGCCTTGAGCCTTCCTTGCGGAGTGTCCTTATCAAAAAAATTCCCGGCATCAATAAGAATATAGGGAGAAAGCGTCTTTCGATGTTCGGCAAGGTAACCTGCACGTCTTGCAACACCTCCAAAATCAGTCTTTGGAGAGCAGCCGCATGGTTCAAGCTCGCCATTCACGCCTCCTGTATAGAGGATATTAAGTGTCCTTGTTTGGCCATATGCCTGGCCATGAATGACGGGTGGGAATAACATGATTAACGGCATTAGGACATATAAAGCAAAAAATCTCATATTAATTAACTCCGTTTCAATGTCGGGAATCGTTCCCCTGTTTTAAGAAAGATTCCGAACAAGTCGGAATGACACTACACAAAATGTAAAGAACTGTTAGGGGCACAACACTAAGCTACGGTTTAGATTTGATTAACGATTAATTCTGAGGCGGTTTGTTGATTGAAAATGCAGGTTCTAAGAAGGCTATAGATTTTGCCTCATGGACTGATGATGCAGTTTCAAAAATAAGGCTGTAGTCGTGAAAATTAACATCAGCAGTAGCATTAAAGCATAATGAGCAGGGATACTTAACATCAACACCTTTCCCTGCGGATGGAGACATGCAATCATCACAGGCAATACTGTCAACAAATGGAATGATTAAAAAGGCAGCCAGGACGAATAAGATAAGCAAACCTTTTGCTGTTTTATTGAAATTTTTCATATCTTTTCATATTACCCGAATTTTCATGTCTAAATCAACCCCTCTACTCTAAATCATTCTTCCTTTTGACAAACTCTTCCCGGTCAATTTCACCCCTTGCATATCTCTTCTTGAGGATATCAAGAGGTGTTTCTTCTTTTGTAGGTGCTGAGCCTCTACCGGCAAGTGCTTTCACAAGATAGACAATCCCTAAAATCACCAGCACCCAGAAGGCTATCATCAGGATAAATCCCAACCATCCCCAGCCCATGCCATATCCATACATCCAATCTCCCCACATCCAATTATGCATCATATCCATTCCCTCCCTCACTTAATATGCAATATGCACGCCTGATCTTTCATTGTGAGTAAAACAGTTAATATATTGACCTTATTCTGCCTGTTCTTTTGTCTATGAGTGTTTGGTTTTTATTTTCTTCCACTTAGGTATGCTCCTCTGCTCTACGAGCCATTGGCTGAATTTTGATTTTTATAGCATAAAATTTTTTGTCTTAAACAAGCAAGGGTCATCTCAACAATCTTGAAGAGTTTAAAAAAACCAATACATCCGGCATCACATGCGCAACTGCCGCCATTGCGGGGGAGAGGACTCCTGTTGATGCAAGAGCTATGCCTACCAGATTAAAAACTATGCCCAACGCGAGGTTTTGTTTTATCACGCTAAATGTCTTTCTTCCTATCAGCACTGCCTCTGGTATCTGCTTCCATTCATCACGCATCAATGCAACATCCGATGCCTCTATAGCTGCATCAGAGCCTACTGCTCCCATTGCTATTCCTACATGGGCATGTGCAAGTGCAGGCGCATCGTTTATCCCGTCGCCTACCATTAAAACTTTTCTGCCGCTCGATTTGAGTTTCTTTATTATGTCTAACTTATCCTCCGGCAACAACTGAGCCTTAACATTTTTAATACCGAGAGATGATGCTATTGCATTGGCTGTCCGTGGATTGTCGCCTGTGAGCATAATAGGGTCGTCGAAGCCGAGCTTTTTTAGAGAGGCTATTGCTTCTATGCTTCCTTCCCTTACGATATCCGCCACACATATGACTCCGCATACAATATTGTCATGGGATAAAAGCAGCGCTGTTTTGCCTTCTTCCTCCTTCTGTCTGATATATTGTTCTATCTCACCAGAAATCATAATATCCGCGCTTCTAAGCATTTCTCTGCTGCCCAATGTTATGGTCTTAGCTCCGACATTTGCCTGTATTCCCATTCCAGTGATAACCCTGTAATCTTCAGGTTCCGGGACATCAATACCTATTTCACAGGCCTTTTTGATTATGGCCTTTGCAAGGGGATGCTCCGAATACCGCTCTACTGCAGCAGCGCAGGATATTATCTCTTCGTCGCCATGCTCTGCAAAGCCTTTTATATCAGTTACCACAGGGTCTCCCATGGTCACAGTTCCAGTCTTGTCCATTACTATGGTATCTATCTTTGCAAGGGCTTCGAGGTAACGGCCTCCTTTTATGAGGATGCCTTTTTTCGCAGCCCTGCCCATGCTCGCCACAACTGCCAATGGAGTTGCAATCGCAACGGTGCATGGACATGCAACAACGATGACGGCAATGGCATTGGTTATCTTCCATGTGAATAAAAATGTAAGGGCTGAAATGAATAAAATAGCGGGAGTAAAGTATGCGGCGAACTTATCTGCTATCCTCTGCACAGGCGCCTTTGATGACTCTGCCTCTTCAACAAGCTTTATAATCCTTGCATACGTTGTATCTTTTCCTGTATGCGACACCTTTATAAACAGAACACCCAGTTGATTAATGGTTGCTGCATAGACCGCATCCCCTTCTTTCTTTTCTACAGGAATTGATTCTCCTGTAATGGGTGCCTGATTTATAGAGCCTCTGCCTGAAATTATTACTCCTTCCACGGGTATTTTTTCTCCGGGTTTTACGACCACTNNTCTCCTCTTTTAAGTCTTGCTGTTTTCGGTGCCATATCTATCAAATCCTTTATGGCCTTCCTTGACTTTTCCATTGTGAAGGAATCGATAAATTCAGATATGAGCATAAAAAAGGCTATAATTGCGGCGGAGCGGAATTCTCCTATTGCTGCTGCGGCTACAACACCCAATGCCATAAACACATCGGCGGTAATTGATTTGCCTTTTAAGTCTATGTAAGCATGTTTAATTAGCGGATAGCCTCCGACAATGACAGCAAGAATTGAAAAGATGTCAATTGCAGAGAGTCTTTTTGTTATACCAGTAAAGCTAAGCACGATCAGGAGTAGGACAAATCCTATTCTTAACAAATCTGAGGTCCATTCGCTATTTCCAAAAAACCTTGCAGATAAAGACCTGTCAGGCACTTCTTCTTTTCCCGTCAGTACCCTGTAACCAAGACCGTTGATTGCATCTATGATGGATTTTTCCTTTGTTATGGACTGATCAAACTTTACATCTATCTTTTCAGCGCCGAGATAAATGGTTACGCCTTCTATTCCTTCATGCCGCATCAATGCCTTTTCTATCTTTTCTGCACAGGCTGCGCAGTCGAGTCCTTTTACGGTAAGGTTAAGGGTTTTCATATCGTCCTTTTTAGTCATCTTCTTCCACATGCCTCAAACATTCGTTAAATAAATTGGTTATATGGTCATCATCAAGGGAATAAAAGACCATCCTGCCTTCTTTCCTGTATTTCACGAGGCGCATGTTTCGCAATATCCTCAACTGATGTGAAACAGCAGACTTTGTTGTCCCTAAAAGATTTGCAATGTCACATACGCAGAGCTCTTCCTGCGATAAGGCGAAGATTATTTTTACCCTTGTCGGATCACCAAGCACTTTAAAGGTTTCTGAAAGGAGCTGTATCGTCGTCTCAGGCTTCATCTTTTTTCTGACAGAAGATACCTTCTTTTGGTCAATATAAGGTATCTCACAGATTTCTTCTTTAGTTTCCCCCATGTTAGTATATGAACAATTATTCAACTATTTTTATAAATTATCAAACAGTTAATACTTTTGTCAAAAAATAATTTTCTATATCAACGGCTTCGGTCTGTCCCTCTTTGCGTTTACTATGCAGAGGAATCCAAATGGCGATTTAAACGGATTCCTCAATTGGTGAGGTGTGTTTGGAGATATATAGAGCGTATCCATAAAGTTCATTTCATAAAGTCTTTTGCCTGCCGTAACTTTCCCTTTTCCTCTAACGCATATTACTACATGCTCGTGCTTATGCATCTCAAAGCTGCTGCATCCTCCTGGCGCAATCTCAAAATACCTGACATGAAACGTAGCTGTCTCTCCCTGATTTCCGATTAGAGTCTGTCTCATGATATCTGCCCAGTCTCCGCCTGTCAATTTATATTTCTCGGCCTTTATCCCCTGCCATCTGAATTTGCCCTTGTGTTTATAGAGCCTGCTTTTGTTGGTCTTTTTCCCTTTGGCAGGCATATGCCCAGCCATCCAGTCGCAGGATATGGGAGATTTATTCTTGGTCATAATGAAATAGTTTAACACGTTTTAAAGTTCGATTTTGGCGGTTGGAAGATGCTGATCTGCTGGCGCTGAAAAACATCAGAGGCGTCAGAATCATCACTCCAAGGGACTTTGAGGCGTTGTTTGATTGATTCCTGATTTCCGCGCTGTAAAAAACCGGTCGCTGGTCCTACTTAATTTATCAATTTTATCCTTTATCAAAAAATGTATAAGAATCTAATAATGATTGCCGATGAAAAAGTTTGATATTTTGGGTGTATAATTAATACATCACTAATTCGAGACAATCTTTAAAGAGGAGAAAAAATCAAATGATGAGACCTGATGACAGAAAAAGAGAAGAATTGCTGAAATTCCTTAATCAAAAAGTATTTGACCCCATTCTGCGTGCCTTACCTGAAGATTATAAAAGTGAAGATCTCAAGAAAAAGCTTAATGACGTGAAAAGGCGTACCGAAAGCGAGAAACACATATTTCATGAGTTTCAAACCGCAGAACAGGTTAAAAAAAATTATCTTGCCGACCTCGATTTTAGAACAGCCCGGAAGACAGATTACGAATTAGGTGAACTTAAATTGCCTTCTTTGCCCCAAGTAAAAGATGAATTCCTCAGATTATGCGAAAAGTTGAAAGTATAGTGGAATGATGTTTTGTGAGGATTTAAAAGCAGCCGCTGACACTATTTAATTTATGAAGACGGTGGAACTCACGGGAGAGCACTTTATGGATGGAACCAAACGAGCTGATATAAAACGTGGATTACGTGTCTCAATCGTGCTGAAAAAAGACCAGCAGACAGAGAAACTCACTGAAGGGATTGTAAAGGATATTTTAACCAATTCACCTGCACATCCGCATGGAATCAAAGTGCGCCTGGAAAGTGGAGAAATAGGCCGCGTAAAAAAGATACTTATTTAATCTGCTCGGCTGCCCTGAAACTTCCACGCTTGCAGACTTGCCCTCTTCCTAACTTATGACTATTGGACTTTTGCTCTATGGCACTATCGAGCAGCGAGTCGCCTGAGGAGACTGGAATTATCGAAACCCGGTCGCTGTCCCCATTCAATTTGATGCCCTTATCTTGGCAAGAGGCAGGATATTGACAACTGTCACGTGACACGTTATAATTCCTGCAAGTGATTAAGACATTTGCCGACAAGCACACTCAGGAACTATATACA
>DOHC01000098.1 GCA_003535475.1 Nitrospiraceae bacterium | reverse complement strand
GTGCAATAGCTGGTGGAATGTAGTACTACTATAGATAATGTTAAAAAGTTTATTGCCCTTTGCCCTGATTGGGGCAAATAAATTATAATAATTAGTCCAGATACTAAGGAGTTCATAAGTAAAGTCTTAGAACTTTGTCTGTCATGCCCGAAGTTTTTAATCGGGCATCCAGTTCCTTAACTGTCTGGATTCCCGCTTACTGACTGCGGGAATGACAAACTATGAGGTTTTACTTATGGACTCCTTAGTAAGAGTTTAAATGTATTTTTTAAAGATATTGTTGTTAATCCTATTCACCGCAGTGTATGTCAATGCATCAGCTATGGATAAAATAGAGACAAACCTTAAATCCCACGTAAAGCATCTTTCAGAAACTATAGGCACAAGAACTTATCAGGAGACAGAAAAACTCAACAGGGCTGCTGATTATATAGAGGAGAAATTTCGCTCTTACAAATGCAATGTAAGAAGGCAGTCATTCGGACATGGAAACAACACTTACTACAACATAGAGGCAGAGGTTAAAGGGACTTCAACAGGAGACGGGATTATTGTTATAGGCGCTCATTATGACACTGCATGGGGCACTCCGGGGGCTGATGACAATGCAAGCGGAGTTGCGGGGCTTCTTGAGCTTGCGCGCCTGACATCAGAAAGACCATTGCCGCTGACAGTGCGTTTTGTTACATTTATCCTTGAAGAGCCTCCTTTTTTCAGGACACGGCAGATGGGAAGTTATGTTTATGCTGAAAGCCTGAAGAACGAGGATATTAATGTCAAAGGCATGATAGCGCTGGAAATGCTCGGGTATTTCTGCGACAAAAAAGGTTGTCAGTATTATCCTCTGCCTTTTTTCAGATGGTTTTATCCTGACAGGGGCAATTTCCTCGCATTTGTCGGCAATATCCGGTCAAGGCGGTTCACGCTGAAGATAAAAAAGGCATTTCAAAAATCATCCTCTTTGCCTGTTGAATCGCTGAACACAATCTCGCTGGTGCCTGGCGTTGATTTTTCAGACCATCTCTCATTCTGGAGGTTCGGTTATCCTGCATTTATGATTACAGACACCGCATTTTACAGAAATCCACATTACCACGGCTATGGAGATAGAGCCGAGACACTTGACTATAAAAGAATGGCTGAATTTGTGAAAGGGCTTTATAAGGCGGTTGAGGTGGTTGGGGGAGAGGAGAAATCTCCTTGAAAAATTGCTATGAATCCTGATACCTTACTCTATGCCCAAACAGACTGGATTATTTCTCTGGAACAACCAGAACCTTTTCTCAAATAACTACCTTGAACACCGTCTGCCTACAACTTCCCTGTGGAATGAACAGAAGGAGAAAATCGGTAAAGTCTTTGAAACCGTCAAGAAATCTTACGACACGATTAAAGATTTGGATCTTGGTCCGGGGCAGGAAGCGGAATTAGAGGATAAATTTATAAGGCCCGTTCTTACGGCTCTTGGCTATGAATACAATGTTCAGCCGCCAACACAAAGGGGTTTTAAGAAGAAAAGACCCGATTATGCTTTGTTTAAAGACGCAAGTGCGTTAAAAACAGCGAGCAAGAATAAAACCGAGCTAAAAAAATTCTTTTCTCAGGCATTAACTATTCTTGAAGCCAAATACTGGGGCAGGCGTCTTAATGATTCTGACAAAGATGATATCCTTGACAGCCGTGATCCAACTGCTCAGACTGTTAAATACCTTGAAGACGTACATCTGCATACAGACGGCAAGATAAACTGGGCAATCCTTACAAATGGAAAGCACTGGAGGCTTTTCTATTTTAAGGCTGCATCACGCTCAGGGAATTTCTTTGAAATAGACCTCGAAGAAATACTCATTAGCGGTGATTTTGAAAAGTTTCTCTATTTCTACCTCTTTTTCTCGAAAGATGCATTTATACCTGATCCATCAGGTGCGACATGGCTTGATCAACATCTAAAAGGAACGGAAGATTATGCTGCGAGAGTAAGCACAAAACTGAAAGAGCTTATTTTTGACGAGGTTTTTGAAGGACTTGCTGAGGGTTTTGTTCATTACAGAAGATCTGCGCTTTCTGTGATCAAAGAGACAGATGAGAGCAAGAAGGAAATCTTCAAGGGATGCCTTACCTTGCTCTACCGCCTGCTTTTTCTCCTTTATGCTGAAAGCAGAAATCTCCTGCCTATAGATGAAGAAGGATATAACAAGGTAAGCCTTTCAAGACTCAAAAGGGACATCCATCAAGAATTGGCGACCACAGAGCCAGATAAAATGAGCAAGCAGTTGTATACATACTGGGCAAGACTCGAAAGTCTATTCCATATTATTGCAAACGGTGACCCAGAGTTGAATGTGCCAGTGAAAAATTCAGGAAAGAATTCGAGCCGAATTCAGCTAAATTTAAAGACAGAATCGACTCTCTCAAATATTTACACAAAAAAGGTTTTAAAACATGGGTGAGTATGGAGCCGTATCCTACGCCAAATTTAATCAAGCAGGATTTGATGGATATTTTAGAAGCTGTAGCCTTTGTGGATAAAATTGTCTTCGGCAGGTTGAATTATAACGTTAAATCATCCGAATTCAAATATTCTAAGGAATTCTATAACAGCCTTGCGTCAGCAGTTGTTAAGTTCTGCAAGAAAAACAGAATTGCTTGTTATATCAAACAAGGAACTCAGATATAAAAGTCCTATTATCCCTCGTGCAGAGGGCAAGGAGCTTGCGATTGTGGAAGGGAGGAAAAGAAATGTCAGTCATAGTGGCCGCCGAATATAAGACTTTTTTAAAAGAGATAAAAGAACACATACATAAAGCCCAGTATGATGCCTTTAAGTCTGTAAACAGAGAAGGGAGTTTCCGGGAATGCAGGGGTTTTCCAGCGCCAATCTCTGGAGAATGCGAAATTTCTATATTGCCTATCAAAAAAATGAAAAACTCGCACCAATGGTGCGAGAAATAAGCTGGACGAAAAACATCATCATTCTGGAGCGGTGCAAAGACGACATCCTGCGTGAATTTTACATCAAGGTAACAAAGAAGTTCGGCTGGACAAAAGATGTTCTGACAAACCAGCTTGCTATAGAGAGAATGAAAAAGGATTTTCAGGGGTGGTCTGAAAATGACGGCGTGTGCGAACCCTGCCTTGAGAGATACAGGGCAAAGGCAGCATAATAAGTTTTATGATAAAGGCGAGGCGAAAGCCTCGCCTAAGTTTCATTTCTTGGGAACCTTTTCCCAGTCTTTCAAGAACTTTTCAATCCCGATATCTGTTAAGGGATGTTTTGTAAGCTGTGCTATCACTGAATATGGAATTGTTGCAACATGCGCGCCCATTTTTGCCGCCTCAACAACATGGAGCGGATTCCTTATGCTTGCAACTATGACCTGTGTATCAAAAGCGTAGTTTTCATAGATTGTCATTATCTCCTGAACCAGGCCCATTCCATAATGGCTTATGTCATCAAGCCTTCCCACAAAAGGGCTTGCATAAGTTGCCCCTGCCTTAGCAGCAAGAAGCGCCTGGCTCGGAGAAAATACGAGCGTGACATTTGTCTTTATTCCCATGCCCGAAAGTTTTTTCACTGCTCTAAGCCCGTCCTCGGTCATCGGTATTTTTACGACTATGTTTTTATGTATCTTTGCAAGGGATTCTGCTTCTTTTACCATTTCCTCTGCCTTCAAACCAACCACCTCGGCGCTCACAGGGCCGTCAACAATGCCGCATATCTCTTCAAGAAGCTCTATGGGATCCCTGCCTTCTTTTGAGATTAAGGACGGGTTTGTTGTAACGCCGTCAACAACACCGACCTCCCATGCCTTTTTAATCTCGGTTACATTCGCTGTGTCAATAAAGAATTCCATTGTTCCTCCTGGCATCTTTTACCTAACAAGACCATAAGTAAAGACACTTTTACATAGCCATTTCCGTCATTCCGTGCTTGATACGAAATCCAGTCTTTTCTCTGGATTCCCGCTTTCGCGGAAATGACAAAATGTGAGGCTTTACTTATGCACTCATTAGTAATTTTTCGGTATATTATACCCCATCACTGTCACAGTATGCCTCCTCAATAAGTTCTATTATATGAAACACAGGTATCCCGGTAATTGCCCTGCCAAGCTGCATCATGCAGGCTGGACATGCTGTAACAACAGCGGCCGCGCCTGTTTCTAAACAGCTTTCAGCCTGCTTTTTGAGAAGACTTCCTGAAATATCTTTATTCGTGAGGCTGAAAAGCCCTCCTGAACCACAGCAGCCATTTTCTTTTTTCTCAATGATATTTGCGCCGATTTTTTTCAGCATCCTCCTCGGCTCATCTTTTATGCCAAGCCCGTATGCAAGATGGCACGGGTCATGGTATGTAACCGTTGCGTATTTCTGTGTAAAAAGTGACGGCTGGGCAAGGTCTAATCTTTCAAGCAGAAAACTTGACACATCCATTGCATTGCTTATCCCTCTGCTAATAATCTTTGGGTATTGGTTTTTTATCATGGTAACACAAGTGGGGCAGAGGCTCAGTACCGCTTCTGCTTTTAACTTTTCGAATATCCGCATATTTCTTTTTGCAAGTTCGCGCGCTTCTTCTTCAAGCCCGAGCGCCCTCAGCGGCATGCCGCAGCATACCTCGCCTCCGGGCACTATCACCTCATAACCTGATTTAAGGAGTATGTTTATCAATGAAAGCCCAAGGTGTGGATATAAAAAATTGGTAACACAACCTGTGAATACAGCCACCCTTCCGCGTCTTTTCTGAACCTTATAAATCTGGGTCCTTTCTTTAAAAGAACTTCCAGGAAGCTTAAAATTAGAGGGGATAATCCCTTTTTTAAAAAGATACGGAAATAATACATACTGAAACATCTGAAGCATTTTGTAGCTCAGGTCTGGATTCCTGATAAAAAACTTTGCAAGAAGCCTTAAGTATCTCCTCTTCTTATCGCTCTGCTTAAGCATATTCCTTCCTCTGTAAATGTTCTCCGTTATATCAACTCCATTCGGACAGAGGCCGGAACATGCCTCGCAGAGGATGCAGCTGAAAATTTTTTCATTGAGCAATGGCGTGGGTTTCAACTCCTGAAGCAGAAGCCCTCTAAGAAGCGCGAGCCTGCCCCTTGCTCCCATCGCCTCTGTATTGTCTTCATTATAGGTCGGACAGTATGCCTTACAGCTTCCGCATCTGACGCATTTTTCAAGGTCTTTAAGTTCAGGCAGGTTTTTCATTTTGCTTCTTTTCTATCCCTTCGTTCATCCTTCCGCTTCTGAACCCTTCTATATCAATGACAACAAATCTGTATCCGATGGATTTAAGTTTCTCAGCAATGGCTTTTCTAATCTCAGGTTTAAGCGCCATAGCCATATCTTCTTCTTTAAGCTCAATCCGCGCAATATCCCTGTGATGCCTCACTCTGAATTCTTTAAAACCCAATGACCTCAGAAAACCTTCCGCCTCTGCAACCTGTTTTAATGCCCCTGCGGTTATCTGTTCTCCGTAGGGAAACCTTGATGCAAGACATGGAGAAGACGGTTTATCCCATGAGGGAAGATTAAGCCTCTTGGATATTTTTCTTATCTCTTTTTTATCCAGCCCTGCCTCTATCAAAGGACTTCTTACGCTATGGTTTAAAGCAGCATTTCTTCCGGGCCGCCAGTCAGCCGTATCATCAAGATTGCTTCCGTCAAGCACAAACCTTAATTCCTCATTATCGGCTATTCCCCTTATCTTGGTGAATAGCTCATACTTGCAATAGAAACACCTGTCATGAGGATTCTTTGCAAAATTCTCTACATCCAGTTCCGCTGTTTTTATAATTGTCTGCTTTATTCCTATTTCTTCACACATTTTTTTTGAAAACAACAGATCATTTTCAGGCATGGTTTCAGAGACTGCTGTTACTGCAAGCGCCTTTATCCCTGAAAGCTGAATCGCTTTTAACAGGAGCGTGCTGTCAACACCCCCTGAATAGGCAAGCACAGCGCTTTCCATCTCTTTGAGGATGTTATTTAATTTTTCAAGTTTGGAATTTGACATAATGGATATTTTAACTCATGTCAGTTATGAAAAATAAGGTTCATTCGTAAAAAAGTTGGAACTCATATAAATGACAATCCTTCTGGATTCCCCGATCGAGTCG
>DOHC01000257.1 GCA_003535475.1 Nitrospiraceae bacterium | reverse complement strand
GTGACAGGCCGTAACAGCGGAGGTGTCCACTGTTACGATATGGAGCTAATCTTTTCATCAGGGTCCCGGAACTTCTGAGCTTCATTGCCATAAGCCAACTGTCCGAAAGTATTTGAGGGTTCCTCTGTTTTCTCTTCGATCGGGATGGGCGGCCCCACAGGGAAATCCGGCTTGGTTTCGGATTCTCTCATTTTTGACCACTGACCGTTTTCAATCTTTTGGAAGAGTAACCATCTCCCGTTCTTCCTCTCGATCCGGAATCTGCCATCAGGTGAGAACTCAGGTTCAAAAGGGAACTCCGGTTGATTCGCGCTCTCGATACCAGGGGACCAGAAATCTTCGAACCCATAACCATTCTTCTCCGGCCTTCTTTCCCTTTTAAATAAATACCACTTGCCGCCTTGTTTGATTCGATAATAATTTCCACAGGGGGAATACTCAGGGACCGGAACAGGCGCGGGCGGCGCCGTGATAATAAGTTGTGCGGTTCCCACCTTGAAAAGGCTGAACTGTAATTCGTTGATTTGTTCGCCGATGTCAATCAGGTCATCAGAAAAGGACAGCAGCGGCCCATAGTTCAAGCTGAGAGCGTCTGATTGAAGGCACTCAATACTTACGTCGCCTATGCTTTCGATATCCTCTTGTAGGAGAGTATCATTGAGCTTCAGGGATGCCGCAAAGAAATTCCTCTGAGACTCATCCAGCTTATCTGAGAACGTCTGTGCTTTCCTTATAGCCTCTCTGAGCTCATCAATGGCAGGAATGGTATGCAGAAGCCCTGTGAGTTCCTTTAGGGCGCTCCTGTACGCGTCAAGGGACTCAGTACCCGCAAGCTCAAGCCTCCAGGCCTTCTCAAACTCGGGCAATGCCTTCTGAAGGGCACTGATTGTTTTTTCCAAGGTCTCCTTCTCTTTTTGCAGACTATCGATCTCTGCCTGCAATCGCTCAATCGTCCGGCCCTTATAGCCCTGAGTCTCGTTGATCACAATCAGGTCGTCGAGTTCGCAATTCAGACCGGGAAGCTTGTTATTGATGACGTTAAGCCGCTCCTCCGCGACCATGATACTTCTCCTTGCTCGTTCCAGTTTTTCTGTTGCTGTTAAATCTGCCATTGTTTTTTAACCTCCATAAATTTATTTGATCTTTTATGCATACCTATCCTTGGGATTTCAAAGAACATCCTATTAGCAAGAGGTGCCTGGGTGCAGGAGAGATTGAAGTGAAGGGGGGTCTCTCCAGATTGTTCTTTGACAACAGTGATTGATTTTTTAAGACTTCTTGCCTTGTAAAGGCTTGATTGTGCTCTCTGTATAAAAAATACAAAGAATTTATACACTGCCTCATTCCTCGCTCTTACTTTTACGTCGAGCGGAAGGGATAAGGTAGCTCCAGGGAGCCCATAACCTGTTTTCAGGTTGTCAGATACAAAAATGAGAACAATCAAAGTAATCATGTCCATATCACTCTCTACTATATGTGAGTTTTTGCATTCCCTTTTCACAAGCCCCTTATTTCATTGGCTCTAAACAGCATTATTTTTTTGCGCAGCCTATTAATGAGCTCCGGTAGGGTTGCCCTATCGCAACAAAGGAGGTGAAACAAAATGAGAGAATTACCTAGAAAACTTAATCAAAGAGGAGAGGTAGCACTTGGAGAGGTAATCCGTTCCTTCATCGTCTGGTTTTGGGTGATTGTTGGAGGGGTAAAGCTGTTAAAAATATTACTATAGAAAGGATCAAACGTGAGACTGATAGGCTATTGCCGTGTATCCACGGAAAACCAAAAAGAAGAAGGCACTATCGAGATCCAGCGTCAGGCGTTGATTGAATACGCTACAGCGAAGGGTTACAACCTGGTTGAAATATTCAGCGATAACGGGATCTCTGGAACAAAGGACCTCGATAATCGCCCGGGCCTTGCCGGGATGTTCGACCAGCTTGAAGCTCAGCCGGACATAGAAGGCGTGATGATCTTTAAGTTGGATCGCCTGGCACGGGATCTCTATATTCAGGAACACCTATTACGGAAGCTCCTGGATATGAATAAAACCCTTATCTCGATCAAAGAGCCGGATATATGTTCAAATGATCCGATGCGTAAAGCGTTCCGTCAGTTCATGGGGATCGTCTCAGAGCTTGAGAAGAGTTTCATCACTATGCGACTATCAGGTGGAAGGATGAACAAGGCCCGTAAAGCCGGTTATGCAGGAGGCAGCCCTGCATATGGCTACAGAGCAAAAGACAAAGAGCTTATTGTGAACAGTGAAGAGGCAGACGCAATCAGGACCATCTTTTCACTGAGAGACCGACATTCACTCCGTGAAATTGCTGCTTATCTCAATCAGGAGGGCATTCCTTCTGCAAGAGGGGGGAGGTGGTATGCGGGAACTGTGAAATACATGCTCGATAACCCAATCTATCAAGGGGTTATGGAGTATGCGGGCGTGCGAGTCGATAAACCTGACTTGTCTTTGTTGTAGGGGCCAGGCATCTTTGATGCCTTTCAATAACGTACAGAACAAAAGGAGATAGGAAATGGCAGAGGACAGGGAGAAAAGACTATCAGATGTGGCAGATGTGATCCGGGAAGCGTGGTGTAAACATGAATTCCTGAGAGAAGCTATCGGGCGCCTGTGGGGAAATACAGAAAGCGACTACAGCGATAACAAAGAACTGCTCTTTGGTTGTGACCTGTTGATGGGAAGCGTCACGGAAGATCTCAAGAATGCTTTTAATCAATTGGAAAACGAAACTACCAAAGAGACACCGTCCACAGTCGAGCTGCTGAGGAAAAAGGAAGGGAACGCGTAAACAGGCAATAGTCTGTTACCACTATCAACCCCTATCGCTTCGCTCCGGCGGTAGGGGTTTCTTTTTTTGCTTTGCAGTGACGGTACAGTGACGGTTTTATAACATATTGAATTAAAATAGCAAAACGTATCAGTTGCTCGCAAACCCTTGATTTTACTTGCTTCGGTAAGATATTGAAAACTAATGAAATTTGGTAGGCGATGCTGGTATCGAACCAGCGGCCTCTTCCGTGTGAAGGAAGCGCTCTACCACTGAGCTAATCGCCCTCTGCCTTTTTAAAAATATTGTTTTTGATGTTGCGGAAAAATTTATTTTCCGATACCTTGTGCGTGATGCAAGATACACGAAGCACAATGCATAACAGAAAACTTTTGTGATATATCATGAATCCTGAATCAAGCATCTTAAATTTTCATCGGGTTAAAGAAATTTTGGAGCAATCTCAAAAACAATAACATCTATTCCTCTTTTCTGTCCGTCAATGCTGCGATGCCCGGCAGTTCATTTCCCTCAAGTAACTGAAGCGATGCCCCGCCTCCTGTTGATATAAAAGATATCGCATCTGATACGCCTGCCCTGTGCACTGCAAGGTCGGTGTCTCCTCCGCCTACTATTGTGAGAGCGTATGCATCAGCCACTGAATGGGCAATGCCGAAAGTTCCCCTTGAAAACGCATCCATTTCAAAAACACCCATAGGGCCGTTCCATATTATTGTCTTTGCGTCCTGCAACGCCTCCGAGAAAAGCTTGACAGACGCCGGCCCTATATCAAGTGCTCTCCAGCCTTTTGGAATTTCCTGCGTAGTAACCAGTTTTGTCTCGGCTCCTGCTTCCATGCTCTGTGCTATCACACTGTCAACAGGAAGATAAAACTTCACATTATTTTTTACCAGTTTTTTTCTTATCATCTCAGCAAATTCAAGCATCTCTGTTTCCACAAGCGAATCTCCGACTTCGTATCCCATTGCCTTAATAAAAGTGTACGCCATTCCGCCGCCAACTATGACCTTGTCAACCTTATCAACAAGATTTTCAAGAACGCCTATCTTGCCTGAAACCTTTGCGCCTCCGAGTATGGCGACAAACGGCCTTACAGGATTATGCACGGTTCCCTTAAGGTATTCTATTTCCTTTCTCATCAGAAAGCCTGCCGCTGATGGCAGAAACTTTGTGATGCCGACCACTGATGCGTGCACCCTGTGCGCTGCTCCAAATGCATCGTTCACATAATAGTCGGCAAGACTCGCAAGCGCCTTGGCAAATTCTTCATCGTTTCTTTCTTCTCCGGGATGGAACCTGAGATTCTCCAGAAGAAGGACATCGCCTTCTTTCATCTTTGAAACAATGCTTCCTACCTGCGGTCCTATGCAATCAGGCGCAAAGATAACCTCCTTGCCAAGAAGCCTCTGCAGCCTCTTTGCAACCGGCGCGAGAGTAAATCTGGGATCAACCTTTCCTTTGGGCCTTCCAAGATGGGAGCTAAGTATAACCTTTGCTCCTTCGTCTATCGCATAATCTATTGTCGGCAGAGTGGAACGAATCCTGCCGTCATCGGTGATTGTAAGGTTGTCATCCAGCGGCACATTAAAGTCCGCCCTTATAAAAACCCTCTTGCCTTTAATGTCCAGCTCTTCAATCGTAAGTTTGTTCAGAACATCTTTAATCGGGGCAGGATTATTGCTTTTTTTTGCCATTTCAGACTAACTCCTCTTTGTGAGATAGATTATCAGGTCGCGAACCCGCGAACTGTAACCTGTCTCATTATCATACCATGCTATGATTTTTACCATCCTGCCTTCCAGAACTTTTGTAACAGATGCGTCAACAATAGAAGAATGGGCATTGCCGTTAAAGTCTATTGATACAACAGGCTCTTCTGTATACTGAAGAATCCCCTTCATCTTTCCTTCAGCCGCCTTTTTCAAGGCTGCATTCACTTCTTCTGCAGTCGCATCTTTTTTAAGTTCAGCCACAAGGTCTATAACAGATACATTGGGAGTCGGAACCCTTATTGACATGCCGTCAAGCTTGCCTTTTAGTTCAGGCAAAACAAGGCCCACTGCCTTGGCAGCGCCGGTTGTAGTCGGTATCATCGACATTGCAGCAGCCCTTGCCCTTCTTAAATCTTTATGCGGAAGGTCAAGAATGCGCTGGTCATTGGTATATGAATGGATTGTAGTCATCAACCCTCTCACTATGCCGAATTCCTGATGCAGCACCTTTGCCACAGGCGCAAGACAGTTCGTTGTGCAAGATGCATTTGAGATTACTTTGTGCTTTGAAGGGTCAAGCATCTCTTCGTTTACTCCAAGACATACTGTAACATCGGGGTCTTTTGCAGGCGCTGATATTATCACCCACTTCGCCCCCGCATCGAGATGTTTCGATGCCGATGCCCTGTCTGTAAATCTTCCTGTTGACTCAAGGACAACATCAACGCCGAGACTTTTCCATGGAAGTTTCTCAGGCTCTGTGACAGCAAGGATTTTTATTTCCTTTCCGTTGACGCTTATGCCGCTGTCAGTGACTTTTACATCTGCATTAAATATCCCGTGCACAGAGTCATACTTAAGCAGGTGCGCAAGGGTCTTTGCGTCTGTGAGGTCATTTATTGCAACTATCTCAAAATCCTTGCATGACGCGCTTGCCCTTAAAAAAACCCTTCCAATCCTTCCGAATCCGTTAATAGCTACTTTAACCGACATAAAAATCCTCCTTGTTTGACCGTTAATCAATCATTGAATTTATACATAACCATGCCTGTTAAAAGCTTGGGATAAAAATATGTGGATTTTGGCGGCATCCTTTCGCCTGAAAGGGCAACCCTCTCAACATCCTTAACTCCAGTAGGATTCAGAAAAAATGCCCCGTCATAAATTCCTTTTCTGACCATCTCCCTTGTTTCCGCTATGTCCATCTCGTATGTTACCTCAGTAATATTCAGCAGTTTCTTAAATATTAGTTCATGTAGCATGGTAACATCAAGTTCTTTTAATGCAGGATTTATGTTTTCAAGTCCGGAACCTTTATGCCTGAGCAAATACAGCTTATCGCTGTTGCGATAACAAAAGCCGACAGCATGTTCATATCCGGATAATACCCCTGTAATGTCATCCTGTGAGGAGAGGATTTCTACAGTAAAATGTCCTGACAGGATATCAAGAGGGTTTTCAGGCAGATTTTTAACAAGCCTGTGCGCAGGAAGTATTGTCAGCCCTTCATCTGACATATTGGCAAGGAACATAAGCACATAATCCCAGGGATTTGGTGAATCGGTGAATCGGTGAATCGGTGAATCGGAGGAAGTCTCAGAGTCCATAATCTTCTTAAACTCAAGCGCTGTCTCATATCTGTGATGGCCGTCAGCTATAAACACCGGCTTTTCTTTCAGGTCATCCTGGATTATTTTAATATCCTTCTCAGCTTCAACAATCCACAGCCTGTGGATTGCGCTGTCAGAATCTTTTGCCTCCATATATGGCTTCCGGAGCATAACCCTGTTCATTATTTCGGATGCCTTTTTCTCAGGACTGTTATAGAGCGAAAAAATCGGGCTTATATTTGCCCTGCATGTTCTTAAAAGATTCAGCCTGTCAGCTTTTGGCTTTGAGTGCGTACATTCATGCGGGTATACGCCGCTGCCGAGTTCCTCAAGGCGCACGAGGCTGAAAAAACCTCTGAGCCTTTTACGGCTGCCTTTAATCCTGTAATCCACTTCGTATGCGTAAAAAGCAGGAGCTTTGCTTCCATGCAGAATTCCATCTTTCAGCCATGAATTGAGATTGTTTGCCGCCCTTGTATACTTATTCTGTAATTCGTTATCGCCCTCAAGTTCCTTGCCAAAATCAATCCTTACAATGTTATAAGGGCTTTTGCTGTAGAGTTTCTCTTTGTATTCAGGCGCAATAATATCGTAAGGAGGGGCAATTACATCCTCCCCTGAAACCTTAGATATATTGTAGAGGACTCCCTTGAAAGGGATAATTTCAGCCATGTTCTATCCCTGTTTGTCATTCCGAGCAAAGCGAGGAATCTCGTATTCAAAATTGCTTCGTCCCGAGTTGCTCGGTACTCGCAATGACATTTTATTGCACGAATTTTTCGTGAGAAACGGTCTAAAAAAGATAAGATATGATACCACACAGCATTATTGAATTGCCATATTTCTCCTTTGGTATTAAACTTATTACATGAAGGGCTTAGCATTGTGGATAACAGGGCTTCCGGGAAGCGGGAAGAGCACACTCGCTGATGCAATTAAAAAAAGCTACCCGCCATTTATCATATTAAGGATGGATGCGTTCAGAAAGGTGGTAACCCCAGTGCCTGCTTATTCAGATTTTGAGAGGGACATCGTTTACCGTTCACTCGTATATCTCGCAAAGATAATGACAGGGCAGGGGCATAATGTGATTATAGATGCGACAGGAAACCTGAGGCGGTGGAGAACCCTTGCAAGAAGGTTAATCCCGAAATATGCAGAGATATATCTGAAATGCCCGCTGGAGGTCGCTATGAAAAGAGAGCGGAAAAGGGCTTATACTCATAAGGCGCCGCGGGGTATTTACAAAAAAGGTGCAAAGGGCTGGCCGGTGCCGGGCATGACTGTGCCATACGAAGAACCGAAAAAACCGGAATTGACAATAGAAACAGACAGGTTATCTGTGAATGAAAGCATTACGATTATTAAAAAGCAGATTGATAAAATGCGCTAAAATGGCCGTTAGAGTTTAAATATAAGGCAAGGGTTGCCCTGCCAGAATAAGGAGGTATAAGATGGGTGTTGAAACACTAAGACTTGAAGATATCATCAAACAAAAAAGGCCGACCCTTGGAGGTGAAGTTCCGGTGCCTGTATTCCGTCTGCTTAGGTTAATCGGAATGCAGAAAATCCTCGGGGAAAGCTCGGGGCCTACTCTCTATCTGGTTGGAAAAGAAATCGGCAGCAGCCTTGATGTAAGCACAGTCGAGGACTTTGCCAAGTTTATAGAGGACATGAAAATTGGCATCCCCAGAATTCTAAAATTATCTGGCGAAAAAATTGTTATAAGAGTAGATGAATGTGTGACCTGTGCCGGCCTGCCCAACATTGGCGAGATGGTTTGCCATTTTGAAGGGGGGATTCTTGCGGGGGCTCTGGAAAAGATACTTAAAAGGCCCACAAAGGCTGTTCAGACCAAAAGCCATGCTGCCGGCTTTGAGTATTGCGAATTCGATGTTCTTTTATACTAATGAGACAGTCAGTAACCCATGAGAGATCCAGAAAAAGACAACATCTTGCTGAGAAAGGGAAGAGAGATTAATTCCCTAAAATTACAACTGCAGGAAGCTAAAGAGCTGGCAACTATTAAAGAGAAAGTCTTAAAGGCCGAGTTGAAAGAGAAGGAAAAACTCTATAAAGAACTGACAAAAAAGTTAGAGGATATACAGGCAAAGGGTTTTGAGATAAGGGTGCTGAAGGCGCTTAATGAAATTATTGCAACAGCAAGCAGGTATCTCAGCCTGAGTGATATTCTCGCGCCTACTCTCAAAGCTGTCATAGAATCACTGGAGACATTAGAAGAAACAGAGGGCAGAAAGGTAAAGATAACTGGAGGTGTATTTCTGCTTAATGAGGAAACCTGCGAACTTTTTTTAGCCTCCTCCTATGGAATCTCACTCAAAGCCCTGGGGTGTCAGGGAAATGTGGCATTAGGCGACTGCATCTGTGGCCTGGCAGCACAGTCCGGACAGGTCAATGCTGCCCCCTACTGCCTCGCTGACCCCGGACATACAAGAAAACCCTCGTTTCCACCAAAGGAAGACCATGCTCATATTAATATCCCGCTGAAATCAGGGGATAAAGTTTTTGGCGTTATCTTTTTACATTTCTCACCCCCCGGCTATCAGCCCTAGCCGTCGGATATCGTCATCTTTACCTCTATCGGGAACTATATAGGGTTGCACATTGAAAAGGCTCAACTCTACGAAAGGGTTCAGGAGCTTGCCGTCCGCGACGGACTTACAGGGCTATACAATCACCAAGAGTTTCAACGCCTTCTTGGGCTTGAGGTCAATAGGGCAAAGCGGTATTCAAAAGAATTTTCTTTAATGCTGATAGATGCAGACTACTTTAAGCAATTCAACGACACCTACGGCCATCCAGCAGGAGACAAAGCCCTCAAAGACATCGGGGACATCCTAAAGAAAAATTTTCGCAGTGTTGATATTGCTGCCAGATATGGAGGCGAAGAGTTTGTTGTTGTTCTTATTGAAACTCCATTGAAGCAGGCAGAGGATGTGGCAGAGAGGCTGCGGTCATTAGTAGCAAGTCACATCTTTCATATAGAAGGGAAAGCTGTCTCACTGACTGTAAGCATCGGATTAGCCTCCTTTCCTGCGGACTCAGACACAGGAGAAGGATTGGTAAAGACAGCAGACCATGCCTTATATAACTCAAAAAAACAGCGGTCGTAACAGAGTTTGCCTGTTCGCCCCGTCAGAAAGGAAGCCCTGACCAAGCTTTCTAACGGAGTGAACAAAAAAATGAACCTTGGGGAGCCACTATTTTAAAGAGCAGGAGAGAAGCGGAATATTCCTCCGCCGCCGTTTGAAGACAATCCTGATTGAAATCATATCCTCTCTGCTAAAAATCAGTTAATATTGTTTCATGGAAAATGTTGACCGCTCTTATCTGAGGTATCTAAGATATGCAGTCCAGTGGAGCATTTTTTTCTTTCTCATCTATGCAGGATATAATTTTTACCTGTTCGTGGACTATTTTTCATCTGATGAAGTTGGTGCGCCTTTAATCCCTCCTGTCAGCAGGCCTCCTTCTGTTGAAGGATTCCTTCCAATAGGCGCTTTGATGTCATTCAAGCTCTGGATTACAACAGGGATCTTTGACCGCATCCATCCTGCGGGGCTTGTGATATTTATTGCGGCAGTCGTGATGTCACTGCTTCTGAAAAAGAGCTTCTGCGGCTGGATATGCCCTATAGGAGCTTTGTCGGATTTAATATGGAAGCTCGGCAAAAAAATATCAGGCAAGAATTTCATCCTCAACAGGTATATTGATTATCCTCTGCGATCTGTCAAATATATCCTCATGATGTTTTTTATATATGTGATTGTTGTAAAAATGCCTCCTTCAGAGATATTCAAGTTTCTTGAGGGAGACTATTACGTGGTTGCGGACGTTAAGATGCTTTATTTTTTCACTAAGATGACGTTGGTTACATTTATTACGCTGCTGATCTTATTCATAGCCTCGCTGTTCTTTAAGAATTTCTGGTGCAGGTATCTGTGCCCTTACGGCGCACTTCTTGGACTTATAAGCCTCTGCAGTCCGCTTAAGATAACGAGGAATGAGGATGCATGTATCCACTGCGAGAGATGCACAAAAAACTGTCCTGCAACTTTGCCTGTCGGGGAAAAGGTAAGAATAAAATCTAATGAATGCACAGGATGTCTTACCTGCGTAAGCCATTGCCCTGCAAAAGGCGCGCTTGATATGGCATTGCCGAAAAGCAGGATTTTGAATCCGCTTGTTTTCGCAATATTAATTGTAGGATTGTTCTTCGGTGCAATAGGTGTCGGAAAACTGACAGATAAATGGAACTCGGCAATTACTTATGAGGAATACAAGCGAATAATCCCTCAGGCATCAATGCTTGAACATCCGTAATAATACTATATCTACCTCAAAGTTTTTTTTTGAACTGATGCGGCAGGAGTTCGGCAATAGAGAATTTTTTAATTCCTCTTTCAGACGCAAGATAAATCTCAACGTCAGGAGCGAATTCAGCAAGCATCTGTCTGCACGCCCCGCATGGAAAACAATAATCTTTATCCCCTGATACAATTGCAAGGGCTTTAAAATTTTTCTCGCCTTCAACCAGGGCATTTATAAGCGCAGCCCTTTCAGCGCAAAAGCTTAACATCAATGAAGGGTTTTCTATGTTGCAGCCGTGGTAGATTTTACCGCCGTTAGTTATCAACGCAGCTCCAACGGTAAATCCGGAGTAAGGCGCAAAAGCCTTTTTTCTTGCTGCCTTTGCTTCCCCTACTAATCTTTCAATTTCTGAAGGGAGCATAAATTTATTTTATTATAGTGCAGATGTTGCGAGAAAATTTATTTTTCGATACCTTGTG
>DOHC01000124.1 GCA_003535475.1 Nitrospiraceae bacterium | reverse complement strand
CAAAAGAGTTTCATGAAAATATCAACATTTTTTTTATGTATCACAGCGTTACTCCTTTCTGGGTGTGGCACTATGGATATGAGAAAAATTTCTGTAGAGCCTAAAATATCGACTGAGAATATACGGAAAAGTTCCCTCAGGGCAGGTCTGGTCCTCAAGGAACATTTTACTGACTACAAATATAATTTTGAAACAGGTAAACAAATATTTCTTCTTGCAAAAGTACGGGGCGAAATAGATATCGGTAAAAATTTGTCTAACGCTCTTTATGGTATTGTGTCCAGCAAATTCAAAAGCGTATCTATGGGCAGTAATATTAATGAAATAGATGATGTTGACATCTATTTTGTTCCCAATATCAAATCATTCACATATTCACCCCCATACACGGGCCTCAGCTCTCATTCGGCCTCATTAGAACTAGAAATTGAAATTTATGGCAGAGATGGCAAGTTGCAACACAGGATCAACGTCAAGCAGGAAGGAAGCAGAAGCGTGTTTAATCAATTTGCACTAAAAACTAATTATGATATGGCATGTAGTGCCGTAAATGAGGCTATTAATAACGCATTAAAGGAATTCACAGACAAACTTAATGAATATTATTGAGTCATATCATAGGAGGCTATGGTGACAGTAAGGCAATGGCTGGTTGTATTCCTATCGGTTTTCATCTCTGGCTGCGCAGGGGCAGGGCTTAGTAAATCTGAGTCTATGAGTCATTATAATCCGTTAACTCTTATAGCAACAAAGAGTAAAGGGGATATTCTTATTCAGGAAGGATTGGATTACTCTCGTGAAGGTTTCTTTGAAAAGTTCATGGCATCCATGCGCGAGGCATTGATATTTTATTCTGCTGACGGGGAAAAGACCTCTGATATTTACGGATATATTGGCAATGCGTATCTCGAAAAAAACGAATATGACAAGGCGCTTAATTACTTTAACCAATCTCTATCCGTTGCAAAAATCAACGGATACAATCATGGAATCGTTCTGGCGACCGTCGGCATTGCAAATTGCTACAAAAAAATCGGCGATACAGATAAAGCCATAGAGATCCTTGCGGCAATCCTAAAGAAAAATCCCAATAGCGACCACCCCCTTGTTGTGCTCAACATGGGTGAGAACCTCGCACAAAAGGGTGATTTATCTCAAGCGTTGGAAATATTCAACAAGTTGCTTTCCGGCATAAACAGCTACAATGATGACAAGTTGAAGCAGTCGGTATATTCATCGCTGGGTACGACCCTTTTTGGCCTTAGCCGATATGAAGAGGCGATTGCCAATTACCAGCACGCGCTTGACCTCGCCCGGAAAAGTTTCAACACGTCAGATGTTGTGGATCTTCTCAACAATATCGGCTTTTGTCTGGTGTCTTTGAAGAAATACGACGATGCCACCATGGCATTTAAGGAAGGGCTCGGACTATTAGCGGTCATGGACCTTTATTATCCCGAAAAACAGATGTATGCAAATTATGGGCTGGGGCTTTTGAACGAAGAGCAAAACAGGAATACCCAGGCACTTCTCTACTACAACACCGCAATCAGATTCATTGAAGATTTGAGAGGAAAACTGAGATCAACAGAGTTCAGATCATTTTTCCTTGCCAACAAAATAGCTGCCTATGAACATGCCATAGATATTCTGCTCACTGTCGGCGGCCAAACTCTTGATGATGGTCGCCTTAATGAAATGTTCCACAAAGCGGGCTTATCCCCTGTAGAATTAGCCTTCTTTTACGCCGAAAGCACAAAGGCCAGATCCTTTCTCGAACTTCTTTCAAAAACCAAAACGGGAACACTGGCAGACAGAATCTCCAAGGAATTGGCCGAACAGGAAAAGAAATTGCTCAACACCATTGCCTCTATCCATGCTGCTGGAGGCGACCAGTTGAAATCCCAGAAAGAGCTCCTGAAAAAATCAAAAAGGGAACTCGATGAGTTGATCGTAAAATTACGGAAAGATTATCCGGATTATGCATCCATTCGCTATCCGGAACCAGTCACGGCCGGGAATATTCCGTTGCGCAGCAACGAGGTGCTTTTGGCGTATAAGGTGAATCCCGGGAAAACATATCTCTGGATAATTGAAAAAGGTAAGAAAACGTCTGCTATCGAAATTGCCGTGAGCAGGGAGGAACTCATCCGGAGAGTCATGGAATTCAGGGGATTTCTGGAAAATCCGGACAGTTTAGAAGCATACGACCCGGAGAAAGGGCAGACCCTGGGCAGGCTTTTGCTTGGAGAAGCTCTCAGCCGGATTGACCCCGCCAAAAATATAATAATAACGCCTGACGGTGTGCTTAACATTCTTCCTTTCGAGGCATTAACCGCCAGTAAAACCTCAAACACGGTTCAATACCTGGGAGAGAAATTCTATATCAGCTATTATCCTTCCGCCTCGGTAATGGCGACCATGAGGCGGTTCAAAGAGAGCCCTAAATTATCAAACCCCCTGTTTGCGCTCGGCGACCCGGTATACACTGATTCGGATTCACGCTACAGCCTGAAAAAGTCCGAAAATATTGCCCTGGCTGCAGCAGATAAGACTCCCGGTCTAAATTTGCGCAGCGCCGTAATCAAGAGCGGCTTCTCTCTGCCCCGCCTTCCCGAAACTAGGGACGAGGTCTTAAGAATCGGGGAACTCTTCGGGTACAAAACAAATGATCCCAATATCAAGCTGGATATGGACGCCACTAAGAGCGAACTCCTGAAATCCAATCTCGGCAATTATCGTTTTATCCATTTTGCCACTCACGGCATTTTGAGCGGCGACATACCTTATATCCTGGAACCGGCGATAGTACTTACTCAGCCAGGAAACCGCAATCCTGAGGACGGTTTCCTAGAGATGAGCGAAATCCTGGAATTAAAGCTGAATGCCGATACGGTCGTCCTGTCGGCCTGCAAGACGGCCCTTGGAAAAGAAATCGCAGGAGAGGGTGTCGTAGGCCTGAGCCGCGCATTTATGCTTGCAGGGTCCAAATCGGTCATCGTGAGCCTTTGGAGCGTGGAATCGAATTCCACGGCAGTCTTGATGAAGAGTTTCTACTCTCATCTGATGAAACCCGGAAGGTCCAAGGAAGAGGCTCTCAGGCTGGCCAAGCAGGAATTAAAAAATCAAAGTTTAATATCAGATGACGTCAGCCGTGGCGTGAAGATAGTCGGACGGGACAAGAAAACTCAGACCAGCACCGCCCACCCTTTCTTCTGGGCGCCTTTCATATTAATCGGCGAATGGGAGTGAAAACACTGGAGGTGCTTGTCCCGCCCTTAGAATAGGGACAGGGGAAAATGAGAGGGACACTGAGCTTGTCTAAAAAGTCCTTTTTTCCGTCATTCCTGCGGAAGCAGGAATNNTCCCGTTTTCACGGGAATGACAACGCGTTAGTTTTTAGACAGGCTCCACTTCCCGTATTTTTAATGAATGAAAATTGCTCGGATTGTCTCTTTAAAATAAAGAATACTCGCAGCGGCAGGCAACAATAGCAGGGAGGACTTAAGGTAGCCTTTATATGCTTCATAATTAGAAATATTAACACCTCAAAGTTTGATACAGGAGGATAACAATGAGTGAATCAAAGGCTATGAAACAGCTCCATTCAATCAGAGAAAAGAATTTGAAACATCTGTCGGTAAAAGAGCAAATCAAAACAATTCAGGCAGAAGCAGAACCGATTAAGAAAAGAATATTAGATAAAATGAGAAAAAGGGAATTGCCAGCAACAGGCAGATAACAGCAGGCGAAAGGGAGAAAGAATATCAAATGCTACGCACTTCTTTTGGCCTTGAACGTTATCGGAAATTGCTGCTAAACAGACATTGAAATGAATTATATGATTTCGCTCAAATTCCGTGAACCGTGAATAACCCGATGAATCTCAACAGTCTTATCACGCACAATATAGAATACAAGGTAAGACTCGATAATAATTACACGATAACCGAAATCTTTAAGTTTTTCGTCTCTTGGTATTCTGCCGAGCAAGGGATGATTTTTTAGATTGAGCATCCGGCGGTCAAGTTTCT
>DOHC01000249.1 GCA_003535475.1 Nitrospiraceae bacterium | reverse complement strand
CGCTGTTATAGTTGAAAAGACACCTTTTTTAGGCGGCAGGGTTGCACAGCTCAATAAGTACTTTCCGAAGCTATGCCCTCCAAACTGCGGACTTGAGATAAATTTCAAAAGGATAAAAAACAATGCAGATATAACTTTTTACACCCTTGCAGAAATTGAAAAGATTTCCGGCGAGGAAGGGAATTACGATGTATACATAAAGGTTAAGCCGCGGTATGTGAATGACAAGTGTGTCGGCTGCAATGCATGCTCTGAGGCATGTCCTGTTGAAATGCCGAATGAGTTTAATTTCGGTCTTGACAAGACAAAGGCAGCATACATAGCGCACAATCAGGCGTTCCCTTTTAAATATGCGATAGATGACAGGCACTGTAAAGGAGCGTCATGCGCAAAATGCGTTGAGGCATGCAAATACGATGCTATTAAACTTGACATGAAACCCGAGACGTTTAATCTCAATGTGGGCGCAATTGTGCTTGCGACAGGCTGGGATTTATATGACTCATCAAGGCTTGATATCCTCGGCGCCGGAAAAATCCAGAACGTAGTGACTAATATGCAGATGGAGAGGATTGCATCGCCGAACGGGCCTACGGCAGGAAAGATTCTCAGGCCGTCTGACGGAAAAGAGGTAAAAAACATAGCGTTTGTCCAGTGCGCTGGAAGCAGAGATGAAAACCATCTTCCATACTGTTCGTTTATATGCTGCATGGCTTCTCTGAAGCAGGCTACATATCTGAGAGAACAGTATCCTGATTCCAAGGCGCAGATATTCTACATAGACATCAGAACCCCAGGCAGGTACGAACAATTCTACTGGAAAGTAAAAGATGACCCTAATGTAACCCTAACAAAAGGGAAGGTTGCAAAGATTACAGAAGACCCTTCTACAAAAGATGTGATTGTTGAGGCTGAAGATATAATGGTAGGGAAAAAGATAAAGGCTAAATTTGATATGGTTGTGCTTGCAGTAGGCATGGTGCCTTCAACAAAGAATTCCAAAATATCAGAAGATATTTCATATACTCCCGACGGCTTTGTTGTCCTGTCTTCTCTAAAGAAAGGAATCTATGCAGTCGGGACATTAAAGAGCCCTGTTGATGTGGCAAAATCTGTTCAGGATGCAACAGGGGTTGCTATTAAGAGCATTCAGAGCGCAGCAAGTAGGTCGAAATAACGATGGAGAAGAAATACGGTGTATATATCTGCAATGGTTGCGGAATTGAAAAGGCAATTGATATAGAGAAGCTTTCAAAAAATGCCGCCAAGGGAGCTAAAGTTCCGGAAGAAATAATAAAAAATCACCCGATACTTTGCAGTCCTGAAGGACTGGGATTAATAAAGAGCGATATTAAGGAAGGCACAAATACAATAGTTATAGCCGCATGCTCTCCCCGCGTGAAATATGAAGAGTTTGATTTCCCCGGCACAATAACAGAGAGAGTCAACATCAGAGAATTGGTTGCATGGAGTCAGCAGCCAAACACAGAAGAGGCGCAGATGACAGCTGCTGATTATTTGAGAATGGGGATAATAAAGGTTCAGAAAGGAACTCTTCCTGAACCAAATGTGCTTGAGGATTTGAGTAAGACAATACTCGTTGTTGGTGGAGGCATATCAGGACTTTCTGCAGCTCTTGAGGCAGCGAATGCGGGTTATCAGGTCGTTCTTGTTGAAAAAGAGGCTGAACTCGGAGGATGGGCAGCAAAACTATACAAAGAAGTGCCAAGAGAATACCCCTATGAAAAGCTGGATGACCCGATTATCTTTAGTAAGATAAAGGAAGTTGAGTCAAACCCTAATATAAAGGTGTTCAAGTCATCGGTAATCGAAAAGACAGATGGGCAGCCCGGGCTCTTGGACGTAACTATAAGAAATAACGGTACGAGAGAGACAATCAGGGCTGGGTCAGTGATTATGGCAACAGGGTGGAAGCCGTATGATGCAGCAAAGCTCGGACATCTTGGATATGGCAAGCCTAATGTTATCACAAGCGTACATATGGAGGAAATGGCAAAGAAGGGGAAAATCATTCGTCCTTCTGACGGCAAAGAGGCTAAAAAGGTTGCATTCATACAGTGCGCAGGTTCAAGGGACCCGAATCATCTTCCTTACTGTTCATCTTTCTGCTGCGCAACATCTCTGAAACAGGCAAAGTATGTCAGAGAGAAAAACAGCAATGCAATCGCAATGATATTTTACAAAGATATAAGGACGCCGGGACAGTTAGAACTTTTCTATAAAAACATTCAGAACGACCCCGGTGTTTTATTGACAAAGGCTGATGTTACAGGCATAAGCGATGCAGGAAACAGCAGCCTGTTTGTCGAGGTTGAGAATGCCCTGCTTGGAGAGAAAATCAAGGTTGAGGCTGACCTTGTTGTTCTTGCAACAGGTGTGGTGCCCAGCACGCGGGCGCCGCAGGAATATCTTGACGGGCTTACAGAGGCATCAAAGAAAGGTGATGAAGCAAGGAAGGGGTATATTGATTCAACGCCTAAGCCTGAATTCATACTTAACCTCGAATACAGGCAGGGGCCTGAAATCCCTTCGCTTGAAGGCGCATACGGTTTTGCTGATTCCAATTTTATATGTTTCCAGTATGAGACAAGGAGGACGGGTATTTATGCTGCAGGCTGTGTAAGGCAGCCGATGAATATGTCAGAAGCGCAGCTTGATGCGGCAGGCACTGCCATGAAGGCAATTCAGTGCGTTGAGCATGTTGCCAAGGGCATTGCTGTTCATCCGAGGGCATGGGATATCACATTCCCTGATCCTATGCTTATAAAGTGTACTGCGTGTAAGAGGTGTACTGAGGAATGTCCATTCGGCGCAATTGATGAAGACGAAAAAGGAATTCCTGTTTATAAGATTAACCGCTGCAGACGCTGCGGTACATGTATGGGTGCATGTCCTGAGAGGATTGTTTCTTTTAAAGACTACAGTGTGGACATGATAGGCTCAATGATTAAGTCAATAGAAGTCCCTGATGAAGGGTTGAGAATAATAGCTCTTGCGTGTGAAAACGACGCTTATCCCGCGCTTGACAGCGCAGCGATAAACGGGAAGCAGTTTAATACAAGTGTAAGGTTTATACCTGTAAGGTGTCTCGGGTCAACAAATCTTGTCTGGGTTGCGGATGCATTCTCAAGGGGCATTGACGGGCTTCTACTGCTTGGCTGCAAATATGGAGAAAACTATCAGTGCCACTTCATAAAAGGGAGCGAGCTTGCGAACTATCGTTTCAGCAAGATTCAGGAGACGCTTGACAAACTACAGCTTGAGGCAGAGAGATGCCAGCTCATACAGGTCGCTATATCAGAATATGATAAGCTTCCTGATATGATTAATGATTTTGTGAAAGGGATAGAGAAAGTAGGCCCGAACCCATTTAAGGGATTTTAAGGCAGTAATGAGTAATGCGTTATGCGTAATGAGTAAATTTTAAAACCCATCACGCATTACCGATTACGCATCACAAATTTTATAGAGGAGTCAATGGCAGAACAGATTATTAAGCCTGATTTGAATTTTATAAACGATGTTATCAGTTCCGGAGGAGAGTCTCTCAAGAAATGTTTTCAGTGCGCAACCTGCTCGGTTGTATGCAATCTAACCCCGGATGACAAGCCGTTTCCAAGAAAAGAAATGCTACATGCTCAGTGGGGGTTGAAAGATAAGCTGTTCAGCAATCCTGACATATGGCTCTGTTATCAGTGCAGCGACTGCACAGCATATTGTCCCAGAGGGGCAAAGCCAGGCGAAGTGCTCGGTGCGATAAGAAAACTGAGCCTTCAGCATTATTCTTCACCGAAGTTCCTTGCAAAGATGGCTGGCGACGTTAAATATCTCCTTTTGCTTTTTGCGGTTCCTGTATTGATATTTCTGACATATCTCGGTATAACGGGCAAACTTGATTTTGCAAATGTTCCGAAAGACCCTGTAAAAGGCATAGTTTTTTCCAAGTTGATTCCAACAACCTTTTTTATTGACCCTGTGTTTATTGCAGCCGCAGTCTTTGCAGCTATCGTGTTCGCAAGAGGGATCATGAGGTTCTGGGATGACATGTCCAGAAATGCAGGGACAAAAGGAGGGAATATAATCGGGGCTGCAGTTTCCGTCATAACAGAGATACTTGCCCACCGCAGGTTCAATAAATGCGAGGTTACCAAA
>DOHC01000073.1 GCA_003535475.1 Nitrospiraceae bacterium | reverse complement strand
AAAGTTAGAAGTTAAAAGTTAGAAGTTTTAAAACTCTTAACTCATAACTCTTAACTTCTTTGTTATAATTATACCTGAAATAACAGCACAAAAAACTATGATAAATTACCACAAAACATGGCGTCTTATCAATTCGGGTCCGGGCAGCGCATCCTACAACATGGCGCTGGATGAGGCAATTGCTATTTCTGTCAGAAAAGGCAGTTCGCCGCCTACGCTAAGGCTGTATTCTTGGGACAGGCCATCCGTAACTCTTGGCTGCTTCCAGAGAATCAGGGACATAGACACCGAATACTGCCGTGATGCATCAATCCCGATTGTGAGAAGGCCCACAGGCGGAAGGGCAATACTTCACAATAAAGAACTTACTTACAGCTTCTCTGTAAAAACTGATAATGATTTATTTTCGAAAGGTATCTTTGACAGCTATAAAAAAATAAGCGTGGCTCTTTATCTTGCCCTCTCAAAGCTTGGGCTCTCACCGGAAGTTAATATGAGGGGAAAAACTCAAAACTCAAAACTCAAAACTCAAAACTTTTCTTATAGCCCGCTCTGCTTTCAATCAGCATCCTATGGCGAGATAACCATTAACAGTAAAAAAGTGATAGGCTCTGCGCAAAAACGCTGGACTGACGGACTTTTGCAGCAGGGTTCAATACCGTACCACATTGACGAACTCAAAGCATTAAAAATCTTCAGGCTTCACTCTATTCGGGATATAAAAGACGCAATGGCAGGCCTTACGGAGGCAGTTCCAGATTTAAGCGATGAAAAGTTCAGAAATATAGTAAAGGTTTCTTTTGAAGAGACATTCAATATAGAATTTTTCTCAGCCCTTCCTTCTAACGAAGAGGAGTTTCTGGCTCAGAAACTTGATTCTGAGAAGTATCGGACAGAGGAGTGGAATTTCCAGAAACAGGTTCAGTCCCTTCATCAGGCATTTCAGAGGGCTTAACCTCAGTAGAAAAATAATATATAAATATTACAGCGACTATAACCAAGCCTAAATAGCTCTGAACCGCATAAGAAAAAATCTGATATGGAATAGCTATTATAGCGCCAATTATAGGTATCAGGCTAAAAGGCGCTCCAAGAAGGACAAGAAGAAAAGTTGCAAGGATGTATCCTCCGAAGGCAAGACAATAAAGCCATAATGCGGCAGGGCTGCGATATAAATATTTTATGGTGTCTCTTGTTGCCTGCCACGGCCCTGTTCCCTTAAGGACAATGGCGGCAGTCCCATACAATGCAAGGGCAATTGAGGAAATAATAAGAGCAAGCACTATGCAGAACAACAAAAGTGAAAGGAATATCCCAAGGACAACAGCTAGTGTCGTTTCATACCCTTTGGCAATAGATATGATAACTCCTATTCCTCCTGCAAAAACACCAATAACAAAGGCAACCCCTAAAAATATAATTCCTATTATCGCAGTAAATCCTGCCAGCGACCAGAAAAGCCTTCTGCCCTCCGAAAAAAAGGTATTCATATTAAATCTGTCGGCGCTGTCCCTTACAGCCCTGCCTATAATACCTGCGGAACCGCCAAAAACATAAAGTCCTACCGAAGCCGCAACAAGTAAATAGACAACAAAGCTCACCACCAGCACAATAATCAATCCGAGATATTTTGTTATGATTTCCGTGGCATCCTTCATCGTCCCGAGAAGATTCTTTAGCTCTGTCATCTCTGTAAGGTCAAGTCCGAATATCACAAACGCAACGGCAAGGGGGATGCCGACAAAGACAAAGAATCCTATGCAGTTTACGAGCATCATGCCAAATTGAATAAGCACAAGCTGCCAGTTCTTGTTTACAAGCCTGAAACCGTTTTTTATCGCATCGCTGTAGGTCATGATTTTGTATATTGTATCACTAATTGACGAAATAGTTTACAAACAATTATACTTTTTAAAATGAAAAACCCTGCGGCAAGACCGGAGGATATCTAAAATAAACACAAAAGTCATTTGTCATTCCCCGACTTGATCGGGGAATCCAGAAAAATGCTAATGACTGGATTGTCCGGTCAAGCCGGACAATGACAGACATACAGAAACAGGGAAACCCTATAGCAAGACTACAGGGAATTATCAAGTTAAAACTATCATTGCAATGACAGCTTAGAGGCATTTTAAGATGAATGCATCAACAAAAAAGACAATACTCAGGATCAGCGGGAATTCTGCCGCAAAGGCAGATGACGCTGTAGCCGTTGAAAAAAGGCTGAGGATACTCATAAACGGAGAAGAGGTTATAAGCCTTTACTGCACTCCCTTTATGATAAGAGAACTTGTGGTCGGCATACTCATGACAGAGGGTATTATTAAAGGTGAATGGTGTGCTGACAGGATGAGCATAGAATACGGTGATGATATTGTTGTTAACATAAATTCAGCAGACGCGGTCATCCCAAAAGAGAACAGGGTTATAACATCAGGCTGCGTAGGCGGTATAACATTCGTAAAAAAAATAGAGGATGAAAAGATTACAGATGAATTTTCAATTGAGGCAAAGAACCTTCTCAGCATCTTTAAGGAATTCCAGCTCCGCTCTGATCTTTACAGGCTTACAGGCTGTGTTCACAGCGCCGCGCTCTCAGACGGGAAGCACATTATCGCATTCGCAGAGGACATCGGAAGGCATAATGCGGTTGACAAGGTCATAGGATATTCTGTGCTTGAAAACATAGGGCTTGCAGGAAAGCTGCTGCTCGCAAGCGGAAGGCTTTCATCTGAGATTGCGTCAAAATGCTCAAGATGGAGCATCCCTATAGTTGCAAGCAGGACAGCGCCAACTCATCTTGCGATTGAGATCTCAGAATCACGGGGGATTACGCTTGTCGGATTTGTCCGGGGGGACAGGCTCAATGTTTATACGCATCCGCAGAGGATAAAATAAGACTGAAAACCGGCACTAAACACTGATACTGAAAATGTTTCCATTTGAGGCGCTAATAAACAGCATTGAAGACGCCATTGTTCTGTTTGACAGAAAGGCTGTGATAAAATTTGTGAACAGAACCGGCGAGGAGCTTTTGGGGAAAAGCCTGAAAGAAGTAACAGGGAAAAAGTTCAAAGAATTATTTCTGGAAGAAAAAACCATAGCAGGATTGATAAGGAAGTCCATATCTGAAGAGCGTTCTTTCAGCGGCAGGGGGGTAAATATAAATGTAGGCAGAATGATAAACGCTGACTTTAACATCTCGCCGTTTTTTGTTCAGGGAGAAACTCAGGGCTCTGTCCTTGCGCTTAAGGAAAACATCGCCATTGCAGAGAGAGAGGATTACCAGTTTGATTCCCTGATATACCTTCTGGGCACTTTAGCCCATGAGATTAAAAATCCGCTCGGAGGCATAAAAGGAGCAGCGCAGCTTCTGCGTGAAAAGACGCAGACAGAAGGCATCGCTGAATACATTAATCTTATAATCAAAGAGACGGACAGGTTGAATTCAGTGCTGCAAAATTATCTGACAATCTGCAAAAAACCGTCATTCCACTCGCTTAATATCCATGAGGTCATAGAAAAAGCATTGTCTATCATGGACATTCCAATGGAAGACAAGGGCATCATCTTGCAGAAGACATATGACCTGAGCCTTCCGAAAGTTATGGGAGATGAAGGGAAACTGCTTCAGGCATTTCTGAATATAATAAAAAATGCCATAGAGGCGATGGAAAAAGGAGGAAGCCTTACAGTCCTCACAGGCGTATCAAGTGAATATGTGCGGCAGAAGGGCAAACCAAAACGCTGGGCTGTCACTTCCGTAAAGGACACAGGCAAGGGGATTCCTTCCGGGAATATACCAAAAATATTTCTTCCGTTCTATACTAAGAAGAAGCACGGAACAGGCATAGGGCTTGCCCTGTCAAAAAAAATTGTCCTTGACCACAAGGGATTCATTAAGGTTGAAAGCCATCTTGACAAAGGAACCACATTTAATGTTTATATACCTTTTGAGGGGGAATAATAGATAGAAGAGACACAGCATTTAAGCGGATTTTTTGCCGATATTCCAACACTTAGATTTTATAAAATTAATCATGAGGCAAAAACCTCGGAGTCCCGATNNTGAACAAAGAAGTTCTCATAATTGACGATGATGAAAGCATAGCGTGGGTCATAGAGAAAGCTCTTGAACCGCAGGGCTATAAGATCGTCTCGCACACAAAACTCACTTCAGGAATGAAAGCCGTAAAAGACGAGCCGCAGGTCGTATTGCTTGACCTTATCCTTCCTGACGGAAACGGCCTTGACGGGCTTCGCGAAATTAAATCATCAAATCCAGATGCAACAGTGATAATGATAACAGCTCACGGGAAAATGGAAAGCACAATAGATGCGATGAAAGAGGGCGCTTATGACTATATTGAAAAACCATTTGATATCGAGGAACTCAAGATAGTCGTTGAAAAGGCATTTAAGGATATGGCTTTGAGGGAAGAACTCAAAAAGTTCAAGGAGACAGAA
>DOHC01000293.1 GCA_003535475.1 Nitrospiraceae bacterium | reverse complement strand
GCAGGCTTCGGTGTAGGCATGGTCTTCAGAAAAGGCGGAGGTGCGCATTAATCATGTATAAAACACTATTAGTCGGTTATGACGATTCGAAATACAGCAAGGCGGCGTTGATTGAAGCTGCCAATTGGGTAAAAAGGCACGGCGGCAAACTCCTTCTCGTTCACGCGGTTTTCTTTGATACCGAGGAATTCGGCATTGCGCCGGAACAGCAGGAAAAGCGCCTGAAAATAGGGGGAAAATTTTGTCAGGAAACAAAAGAAAAAGTCGTTTCTGAGTTCGGCATCGAAGCTACTTCGCTCCTCTGCGAAGGAGAGCCGCCTGAGGTTATTCTGGATGTTGCTGAAGGGAAGAACGCAGACCTCATTGTTATGGGGACATATGGCAGGCGGGGAATAAAGAGACTCCTTATGGGCAGTGTGACCTCCCGTGTGATAGTAAATTCAAAGATTAATGTCTTAGTGGTGAAGAAACCATGCACAGAATGCACAGGCATTTACAAAGCAATTCTCGTCCCTTTTGACGGTTCGGAATTCAGCAAGACCGCGCTCGCAAGAGCCTGTCAGTTATCGGCAATAGACTCTTCTGAGGTCACAGTCCTCTATTCAATGCCCCGGTATGAGGAGATGGTGGAGTTTTTCATGACCTCGTCAATACGAAAGAGCATGATGCAGGAAGCGGAAAAGATACTCGATACCGCTAAGTCTATCGCATCTGCGAAGGGCATTACCGTCAAAACAGAAATCAGGGAGGGCAGCCCTTCGGAAGAGATAGTCAAGGCGTCGTCAGACCTGAAAAACGACCTCATTGTCATTGGAACGTACGGATGGCGCGGGGTGAACAAGGCGATTATGGGGAGCACGACGGAACGGGTGATAATGAACGCCACGTGTCCAGTGCTCGTAGTGAGGTAAAAAACATGAAAGGATATAGAAAAATACTGATAGCGGTAAACGGATCAAAGAATGTTCTTACCAAAGGGCTTAAACTTGCAGGAGATGAGCAATGCTGGGTTACTGTTGTTAAAGTCATACCGCCGAATGAAGGAGAGCTTAACCTTACCGGCATCAGGAATATCGGAGATGTCCTTGACAGCGGAGGTGATAGAGCGATATCAGAGTTTCAGGATATTGCGGAGGCTGAAAGAACGCTCATCAAAACGAGGCTTGAAGAAGGCAAGACCCATGAGAAGATAATTGAAGCCGCTGAAGAGGAAAAATGCGACCTTATTATTCTCGGCGCTCAGAAAAAGAAAAACCGCCTATTAAAAATCTTCGGCGACAATACAATTGAAAAGGTCATCCATGATGCCCCCTGCCCTGTGCTTGTGGTGGGTCATAATTAGTTAGATCCTTAGCAGGAGGGGAATAATGTATTTCTACTTACCCGTTGCTTTAACCAGCGTCAATAGTCTTATCACAATAGGGATTGGGTTGATTGTGGGAATACTTACCGGACTGTTTGGTGTAGGAGGCGGATGGTTAATTACACCGCTGCTTATGATGCTGGGCATATCACCTATGGTTTCCGTCGCAACAGGCGCCAACCAGATGGTAGCATCAGCAAGCTCCGGCGCCTACACACACCATAAACTCGGCAATGTGGATTTCAAGATGGGATGGTGTCTTCTCGGCGGAAGTTTCTTTGGAGGGTTTATAGGGGCAGAAGTCCTTAAAATCCTGAATATACTGGGCAATGCAGATTTTGTTATCAAAGTAACCTACGTGCTTTTACTCGGAATCGTGGGTGCATACATGTTCTCCGAAACCCTTTCAAAGCTAAAGAGAAAAAAATGGCTGTAGAACATGTAGAAAAAGAGTCAGGCTTGGCCGTTTTTCTTAAGAATCTTCCGCTCCAGACATATTTTGAAAAGTCAGGCATTAGTCATTCTCTGCTGGTTCCCATCTTGCTCGGAGTGGTTGAGGAATCTTGGCTGGCATAATGGGTGTTGGCGGCGGATTCCTGATGATTCCTGTGATGGTATATATGTTGAGGATGCCCTTGCACGTTGTGATAGGGACAAGTCTATTCATAATTTTATTTACATCTATAGAGGTCACGTTTCTTCAGGCATATACAAACCATTCGGTGGACTTTATACTTGCTGTGCTTCTGCTAATGGGCTCTACAATCGGAACCCAAGTAGGTGTGGCCTTTGGAAAGAGGTTAAAAGGCGAACACCTGAAGCTTTTTCTTGCAGCGATACTCCTCATAGTAGCTGTTCAGATGATCCTTCAGCTTATCCTGAAGCCGTCCATACTTTTAGGCAGTAATTGATGCATGAAAATAGAACGAAAAATCATACTTTACAATATTTTTAATGTCGCCCTGATTTTACTGATAGGCTTTTTTGCATTCCAAAACCTGAACCTTATGCTCACGAAGCTCAAGTTTGTCGAAATAGCCGACGATATGAATACGGCATTCCTGGAGATGCGACTTTCCGAGAAGAACTACTTTCTTTATAATGACAGAACTGCGCTCGACGAGATCAAAGAGAAGATAGATCAAACCACGGCTTCCATAGAGCAGGTAAAGGCAGATATCGTCAAGGCGATTGGAGAGACAGATATTAATACTCTAAAGTCACATCTGAATAGATATTCCGCATTGATCGGTGAGGTTCGACAGAACGGCAATAACAGGGACGTACAGATGGGACTGCGACTCAGGGACGCCGGTAAGAAGCTCAGGGAATTCTCGGAATCCATGACGAAACTTGAAAGGAAGCGTGTTAATGAGATTATTGAGGTTTCAAAAAAAATCCTGTTTTCCTCTTTCTGGGTCGTGCTTGCCTTTGCAATAGCCGTAAGCCATTTCATTTCACAGCGGATACTGAAGTCGCTCAGGAAGATAGAAACTCTGGCGGCATCGATAACCGAGGGCAAATTTGCGACAATACAGGGGATAAGGAGCAAGGATGAGTTCGACTCGGTTATCAGTGCCATTAACACCATGTCTGAGGAACTCAGAAACCGTGAAGAACAGATTATACAATCTAAAAAGCTCGCATCTCTCGGTATTCTTACAGCAGGTGTCGCCCATGAATTAACAAATCCAATTAACAATATCTCCATGATTGCACAGGCATACGAGGAACTCTATGATAAGTTGAGCAGGAAAGAAAGGGTAGAGTTTATGAATAAGGTGGAGGGAGAAACGGAAAGGATGAGAAGTATTGTGAAAAACCTACTGGATTTCTCAAGGCCAAAAAAGGCAGACATGAAAGAGGCAGATATCAATGTTGTTATGCAGAAAGCTTTTAAGCTTGTGCAGAATATGCTTGAGGTATCCAATGTGGATGCAAAGTTGAACCTCATGGACGGGCTTAATCATGTCTTTATTGATGAGGATCAGATAAAGCAGGTACTCGTGAATCTTATTACGAATGCTGTTCAGGCCATGCATGGAGGCGGCAGGCTTTTTATTTCAACCAGGACGGGTAAAAATAAAGACTCTGTGGAGATAACCGTTAGGGATACAGGCAAAGGCATTCCTCCCGAATTTCTTCCCCATGTCTTTGACCCGTTTTTCACAACAAAGGGAGAAGGCGGGACAGGACTCGGTTTATCGGTCAGTTACGGGATAATCAAAAACCATAAGGGCGATATCAGGGTCGAAAGCTGGATCGGCGAAGGCACAACCTTTACCATAGAGTTACCTGTTTACACCGAAGCCGGCGATGCACTCATCCATGAGGGGGTCAAATGAACCAGTATAGGGTTATGGTTATAGACGATGAAAAGATAGTCTGCGATATGGCAAAGATGTCCCTCGAACATGAAGGCTATATTGTGGAGACATTCCTGAATGCAGAACCTGCCCTTGCACGATTAAAAGCTGAAAGGTTTGATGTGGTTGTTACAGACTACAAGATGAAGGGCATAGACGGCATGGATGTCTTAAGAGATGTAAAGAATTTGTATCCGGGAACCGATGTCATAATGATTACTGCTTTTGCCAATCTTGATACAGCTATAGAGGCGCTGAGGGGAAAGGTGCATGATTTTTTCCCAAAGCCTGTGAAGATAAAGGCATTGAAGACATCCATACAGCGGGCATTGAGCAAGAAGAAATGATAAAGGTTATAGAGAATCTAAAATCCCTTTTCGGACATAAAAAAGAACTGCCTTTTGAACTCCTTTTTGAACGCTTCAAGGACGTGCTTAAAAATAACATAAGGGCACTGGAGATTATTACCGATATGGGTGAAAAGCTCAGCGGAGATTACCTCTTTGACATCAACTACATCAAGGGAGCATATTCAGAGTTAACATCTGCTATCAAGGATTCACTGCAGGGCTTTGACATGCTTACACAAAGCAGTTACTCACAACTGCATGAAACATTCAACCGCATTGACGGGCAGATAAGAGGAGCGCTTAACGGCAGAATCCAATCAACAGGTGAGGCGGTTATTTTCTATGAAAATATCCTGTGGGATAAGTATCTCATTGTCGGCGGCAAGAATGCAAACCTGGCTGAACTGAAGAATTATCTGAAACTCAATGTGCCTGAAGCCTTTTCCATAACAGCTTATGCATTTGATAAATTTATAAAGCATAATAATCTACAGGAAAGAATAAAGGCAATTGATATTAATACAGCAGAATCGAAATTCAAAGAATTGCAGGATTCAATTATTAACTCAGAGATTCCGCCTGACCTTGATATTGCTATTACTAAAGCCCTTGAGGAGATCAGAAAGAGATGCGGAGGAGACTGTTTCCTTGCCGTGAGGAGCAGTGCAGAGGAAGAAGACCGGGAGTTTTCCTTTGCAGGACAATTCGAGACCGTTTTGAATGTGTCTTTGGAAAGCGGTGCTGTTGAGGAGGCATACAGGAAGGTCATTGCCAGCCTGTTTTCAGAAAAAGCAGTGATTTACATGAAACAACTTGGCTATGGCATCAGCAATTTCAAAATGGCAGTCGGATGTATGGTTATGGTAGATGCGGTGTCCAGCGGAATTATTTATTCGACCAATCCGCACAGAGATGATGACGCCATGATAATAAGTGCAACATGGGGACTCGGCAGATCCATAGTTGAGGGTGAAGTTGATGCAGATCTTTATGTGGTAAGAAAGGTGCTCACTCCTGAAATAATTGATGAGAAAACGGGCAGAAAGGAATCCATGATCATCAATCACAGAGAGGGAGGGACAAAGAAGGTTAAGACTCCAGATGCAATAAGGGACAAATCCTGTCTTTCCAAAGAACAGGTTTTGGAACTTGCAAGGCTGGCAATGCTTATAGAGAAACACTTCAGGGGACCTCAGGATATTGAATGGGCAATTGACAAGGGTGGAAGGATATTTATCCTTCAATCAAGGCCATTGAAGATTGATGAGAGGAATTATTCTGCTGAAACTTACTTTTCTAAAAAGAATTTGTTGTCCGAAGAGAAATTAACCGGACATATCTTAATGAATGACAAAGGTATCGCAATACAGAAAGGTGTTGCCGCTGGCAGGGTCTTCATCTTAAAGCAGGCAGATGAATTGGACAGAGTTCCAAAAGCGGCTGTCCTTGTGTCGAAACATGACTCCTCAAATTTTGTCAAGGTCATGCCTTACATATCGGCAATCGTAACTGATACAGGAACACCTACAAGCCATATGGCATCTCTCTGCAGAGAATTCAGAATCCCGACAATCGTTAATACAGGGAATGCAACCAATGTTCTTAAGCACGGGCAGGAAATCACACTGTATATAGACGATGACGGAAAGGTGGTGATATACGAAGGCATTATAGGTGAACTACTTGAGTATGCCGATTTAACTTCCAGCCGCATGGAGGACATCTATGAATTCCGTAAGAAGCGCTATATCTTGAGATACATTTCACCTTTGAATCTCGTTGACCCGATGATGGAGAGTTTTACCATTGAGGGATGTAAGACCATGCATGACATCTTGAGATTTATACACGAAAAAGCTGTTACAGAGCTTGTCGAGGGTGCGAGGTATGGATTAAATGGCCGCCATCCTGTGAAGTTAGACCTGCCGATACCCACAGGGATTGTGGTGATTGACATTGGCGGAGGACTGGACATAAAGCCGGGTAAGAGAAATGCCGCATACGAGGAGATTACATCCATTCCTCTCAGGGCAATTATAAAAGGGATGCTGCATCCCGGGGTGTGGCATTCAGATGCCATTCCGCTAAAGGCAGGGGATTTCTTTACAAGCATGATGAGGATGGATGATATAGTCTCGGGGAGTGCGAATTTCAGCAGCCAGCATATTGCAATCGCATCAAGGGAGTATCTGAATATGGGCCTGAGATTCGGGTATCATTTCAATCTGATAGACTCCTATTGCAGTGAGAATCAGAGGAACAATCACATATACTTCCGCTTTGCCGGAGGCGCAACAGATATCACGAAGAGGTCAAGAAGGATTCAGCTTATAGCGGATATTTTGAAGGAATACGGTTTTAGTATAAAAACTAAAGGCGACCTTATAATCGCAAGACTCGCCAATATAGGAAGGGATGAGATGGAGAACATACTTGACCGGCTGGGAA
>DOHC01000104.1 GCA_003535475.1 Nitrospiraceae bacterium | reverse complement strand
ACAAGGTCATACTGCACGTATAAAGACATAAACAGATTCTGCTGGTTTATCAAACATTATGCAGAAGGGGCATACGATGCTGGTACAGGTGAAGACCCAACCCTCCTTATCAATGCTGTGCAGGTAATGACCCTTCATGGAACAAAAGGGCTGGGCTTTCCGGTGGTCTTCATGCCATACTGTGTCGAAAGGACTTATCGTGAAACCCAGGCTGGTTTTCTGAATCCTGAGGCATTTAACTTCACGAGATATCGTGGCAGTGAAGAAGATGAGCGTCGCCTCTTTTATGTCGGAATGACAAGGGCAAAAAAATACCTCTATATAACCACTTCACGCCATATCACAGGCAAAAGACGGCCTAAGTATCCCCTGAGTTTTTTTAATGAACTGGATAATAGGTATTGTATCACTACCGCATCTCCTGACCCCACTAAAAGAAGAAGGCTACCATCAAAGCCATCTGTTGAAGAATATCAATTCCCCACAAGCTACTCTGAGTTGAGTGATTATATCCGATGTGAATATGACTATAAGATGCGTTACATTTATAATTTCAATCCCATAATAGTACAGGCTCTCGGTTACGGTAAGCAGGTGCATAACATTCTCAATCTTCTCCATAAAATCGCACAGCAAAATAACGTGATACCTACACCGGAAATCGCAGCAGAATTGCTCAAAGAGCATTTTTATCTTCGCTATGCCGCAGACGAACAGGAAGAAACCTTGAAAAGAAGTGCACTCAGAAGCATACTCCGTTACCTTGGCCTCTGGCGGGAAGATTTTTCCCTATCTGTGAAGACCGAACGGCCATTTGAGATGGATGTTGAGAATGCACTGCTTTCAGGCTCGATTGATTTATTGAAAAGAAAGGATGGAAATGAAAATATCCTTGAGATAATTGACTTCAAAACTGGAAATGAAAAAAGGATGAATGAAGAGCTTATGCTTCAGGTACAGCTTTATACTGTTGCAGCGAGGAATGCCCTCAATCTTAATGTTGAGAAGGCTTATGTCCATTTCCTTGACGACGAAAAACAGGCACGCATAGAGGTGCTTACAACACCAAAACAACTTGAGAATGCAATGAATACAGTTAAAGACGCAATTAAGGGAATTACTACACGTCGCTTCAACAGGAATCCAAAAAGTCCCAAGATATGTAATGATTGTGACTGGGGAAGGATATGCCCGAAAAAGAAAAGATAAAAAAACACTATCACGGACACTGGGAACGTCTGCGACAGAGATTTATAAAATCTGGATTTGAAGGGTTTCATGACTATGAGATTCTTGAACTTCTCCTTACTTATGCATCCAAACCGGCAACAGATACAAAACCCATTGCAAAGGCTTTATTGGAGAGATTCAAAACTATACCGAATGTTCTTGACGCCAGACCAGAAGAGTTAGAGGAGATTTCCGGTGTCGGTCCTAAGGCGGCACAGTTCTTTCAGATACTAAGAACTACAATCTCAAGATATTTCAAGGATAAAGTATTTGAGCAAAAAGCCTTTCTGAGCCTTAATGAACTCGTTGATTATCTGAGGGCGGTCATAGGAGGAAAGAAGAACGAGGTTGTGCATGTGCTCTATCTAAATAGCAAAAATGAATTGCTCCACGCTGAAGATTTAGGCGAAGGAACAGTGTCAGAGGCGGTTGCCTTTCCTCGCAAGATTGTTGAAGGCACATTGAAATTTGGCGCAACCTCTGTAATCATTGCCCATAACCATCCCGGTGGGTTGCCCGAACCATCGGGTAATGATAATCTCATCACTGATGCAGTGAAAAAGGCACTTTCCACAGTAAGCGTGAGCCTTCAGGAGCATGTGATAATTTCTGATGATGATTATTTCAGCTATAGAAAAAGTGGATACTTTGATTAAAAAGGATATACTATAAAAGAGAGGAAAAATGGCAAACCAGAATAAGATACCTACAGGGCTTTACTGGCAGGAAAAAAAGACAGAAGTGGAAAGGGTAGTTCTCCCATTCCAGACTATTGAGACAATTAATGAAAGCAGGGCAACAAGGAAAAGGGAGAAGAAGGTCGGCATGGATTTGTTTAAGCCAAAAGCCAATGACACCTGGTATAATCGACTTATCTGGGGTGACAATAAATATATTATGTCTTCTCATTTGCAGGAAAGATTGACCTTATCTACATAGACCCACCTTTTGCAACAGGTGCAGATTTCAGTGTAAAGATAGAAGTCGGCGATTTGGAATGGACGAAAGAACCCTCCGCCATTGAAGACAAGGCCTACCGTGACACCTGGGGCAAAGGTTTAGATTCGTATTTGCAGATGATGTACGAGCGCCTGGTGCTGATGAGGGAGTTACTGAGCGACAAGGGAAGTTTGTACGTTCATATTGCGCATCATGTTGGCCATTATATCAAAATTATTCTTGATGAGATTTTTTCAAAGGATTGTTTTCAAAATGAGATAATTTGGCATTATCGGCGATGGACATCACCCTCAAAGAAATTTCAAAAACTCCATGACAATGTTTTATTCTATACAAAGACAGAAAAAGGTTACATTTGGAACCCCATATATACTTCATACACGGAAGGATCTTTAGAAAGAAAACAAGGAACTCTGCATAGATTTAAAGGAGATGAGGTATACTTGGTTACAGAAACTCGCGAAGAAGGTGTTCCTGAGAATGATGTTTGGCAGATTCCATTTGTTCCTCCGTCTTCAAATGAACGGATAGGTTACGATACACAGAAGCCTGAGGCACTTCTTGAACGTATCATCAAAGCCTCATCCAACAAAGGCGACCTGGTCGCCGATTTCTT
>DOHC01000180.1 GCA_003535475.1 Nitrospiraceae bacterium | reverse complement strand
ACAATCGCACAGTCTGCCGGTCTTCCGTCATTCAGTTTACGCACACGCTCAGGCACATTCTCTTTAGCATTGATAACGCTGTCTGCGCCGAATTTCAACGCTGCATTAAGACGGTATTCATTTACATCAGTTGCAATAATCCTTTCTGCGCCCGCATCCTTTGCCAGATTTATATGCAGAAGCCCTGAAATCCCGCTTCCGATAACAAGAACGCTTTGTCCTGCTTTCAGGTTTGCGACCCTCTGGCCTCTCAGAATGCACGCCAAGGGCTCTATGAATGTCCCTTCTTCGTAAGACATATTTTCAGGAAGAAGATAAACGCCGCTCTTAACATTTATCTCAGGCACTCTGAGATACTCTGCAAAACCTCCGGGGTCATAATTTGTTTTATGAAGTGTCTCGCAGGCTGTATGATAGCCGCTCAGGCAGTATCTGCATGTATTGCATGGAACATGATGTGAAACAAAAACCCTGTCGCCTTTTTTATAATTTTTTACCCCCTCGCCCGCTTCAACAATGTCTCCTGTGATTTCATGCCCAAGAACACGAGGAGCTTTTTTAATCCTGTACCATTCCATCACATCGCTTCCGCAGATACCGCTTGCCATCACCTTAACAAGAAGCTCGCCCTTTCCTATCTTTGGAATAGGCATCTCCTCAACCCTTACGTCATTATTCCTGTAATACATCGCAACGCGCATAGGAAAACTCCTTTTAAGTCTGTCACCCTGAACTCGATTCAGGGTCTGATAATTATCGCCCGCCAGATGCTGAAACAACTTCAGCATGACAAATAATATACCATAGAGGAGAGATTTTGTTTGACAGGGATAAGGGCATTAAGTAGAATTTAGGCATTGAGACTGATTCAGATAGAGTTGGGATATACGCAGTGTGCCTATCTCTCCAACTTGGCGGTGTATATGCAATACGGATGTGAAGAAGTTAGTTGCAATTGCGGGCAAAATATAAATTTTCAGGAGGCAATATATGGGAAATTCAATTAATTTATCTTCGCAATGTCCTTCTTGTAGTTGGGAATGGTCTGACTATTTAGATTGTGATTCTAATTATTTGACCCCTGCTTGTCCTAAATGTTTTCATCAGCCTGTATTAATTTTGAAAATCTTGATTGCTTAAAGAATAACATGAACCCAGTGACCGCCGAAAAAATAGTTAACGAGTATGGAAAGGTATTAGAACAAACAAGTCATCTGGTCTTTGGCGCGCCAGAATCATTATTGCCTTATAAAAAAGAGATAATTAAGGAAGCAATTAAGGTGACTTTAGATATTCTAGAACCAGAGGAACAGGAAATACGAGAGCATTTAAGAGTTGGTTATATGGAATTGGCTAGATTTATTCCTGATGAGGAGGCAGAAATTGCCTCTATAGGCCAAAATCTTTTAACATCTTGTAGCCCCAACGCTTCAAAAGAAGAAATTTTAGAGTACTTAAAACATACTACAATTCCAGAGGCTTCTAAATATATTGATTTAGCCATTGAGATAAGCAAGAAAATTTCGACGGAACAAAAGGCTTTATTAGAAGAAATTAGAGATTATTCTGAAAGCACTAAAGAGAAACAAAGCTTAAGCAAAATAATCACTTACAAGAATGATAAATATCGGTGTTTTTGTCAGATTAAACTCAATAGCGGAGAACGTATTTTAATTTCAATAGCAGGAACTCCAACGCCCAGCATTAAGGTTTCAAAATTAGCACTTGGGGGTCTTTACCCATACAGACAATATGGGAGTATAACCCGACAATGGCGGGTGGTTATGAAGCCTATGCAAGAAAAATATTTTACATGTTTGGGAACCCTGAAAGTCAAAAACATCCACTTGACGCCATAATTGACGCATTGATGCCTTGCAATTCAATAGAGGAAGTCCGTTTAACTCTTTTGAAAACGGAGAGATTATCTAATTTAATGACTTCCGAAGGATAATCTCATGTTGGATTATTTGAAAGATTTGCTCGCAACTGCAACTAACATGGTGCAAAAGATATCCATCCAAACCCTTATGGGTTTCTTTTGCAACGGAAACGTTAGCTACAGTTATTAATGGGGAACTATTATGAATAAAGCCGTTAGGTCCAAAGCGCCCATAAAGGTAAAACCAACCGGTGAATACCCCTGCCAGTGGGATGATCTGATTGACTCTAAGAACAATGTTATCGCTACGATATACACTCTCACGGAAGGCAAAAAGGATAATCTGAAATCTGGAATTACAAAAGGAAAAGATGGGATTTACGATATTGTTGTCAACTCAAAAGAGATTACCGCTGAAGTAATGAGAAATGCCCTTGCTGATTTGGAAAAGGTTACTGATAAACGGTATGTGCTTGCCGATACTATTTCGTCATTCCGCACTTGATGCGGAATCCAGATTCTTTTCTGTCATGTTGAGCTTGTTTCAGCATCTATTTTAGACCCTGAAATAAATTCAGGGTGACAATGACAAATCTGGATTCCTGCTGGAGTTTATCCCGTACATTGATACGGGGCAGGAATGACAACATAATAAAATAGGTTTAATGCCTGCTCAGTTGTTCCTTGCTTGCAGTAACACCTTTAACTTTTGATTTCTTGCTCTTCAGGCGAGCTTTGAAGCCCTTGTAAATCTCATAAGCCTTCTTTGGAGTTGCATTGTCATGGACAATCGCCCTTACAGCCTGAATCATTGCAACAGGCGCTTCTGACTGGAAAATATTCCTTCCCATATCAACGCCTGCCGCTCCGCGGGAGATTGCATTGTAGGTTAGTTCGAGCGCTTCATATTCGGGAAGTTTTTTTCCTCCTGCCATAACAAGCGGCACAGGGCATGTCTTTACAAGTTTTTCAAAACCCTCGCAGTAATATGTCTTTACAAAATGCGCTCCGAGTTCAGCGGCTATCCTGCAGCTCAAGGCAAGATACCTTGCATCACGCACCATGTTCTTTCCAACTGCCGTAACAGCAAGCACAGGCATACTATAACGATGCCCCTCATCTATAAGTTTTGCGAGATTAAGGAGCGTCTCTTTCTGATTTGGAGAGCCGACATATATTGAGAGAGCAACTGCCGATGCGTTTAATCTTACTGCATCTTCCACTGAAACGGTCAGCCCTTCATTGGACAGGTCTTCATCAAGAATGCTGTTTCCTCCTGAGACTCTTAAGACTATCGGCGTCTCTGATATTGGAGAAACTGATGTGCGGACAATTCCTCTTGTCGGCATCAAGGCATCAGCATACGGGAGCAGCGGCTTGATTGTTTTTTCTGCATCTTCAAGCCCTGTTGTAGGCCCGAGAAAATATCCGTGGTCAACCGCGAGCATAACGGTTTTTCCGTCAGATTTAACCACCCTTGAAAGACGGTTCTTTAATCCCCAGTCATACATAAAATCCTCCTATAAAGAGCTTAACTACTTATTGCCTTTCTGTTCAAATAGCGTCTTCACTTCATTCATAAGCTCGCTTATATCCTTAAACTGCCTGTAAACAGACGCAAACCTCACATACGCAACCTTATCAAGTTCTTTCAACGAAGACATTACCTCTTCTCCGACCCATGTGCTTTGTATTTCCTTCACACCAAGGGTTATGAGCTTTTTCTCTATTGAATCAACAATCCCTTCAAGCGCCTCCACACTGACAGGCCTTTTTTCACATGCCTTTTCCAGCCCCCTCAGTATCTTCGGCCTGTCAAACGGCTCGCGCCTACCGTCTTTTTTTACAACCATTGGAACTAAATCTTCAACGCGCTCATAAGAGGTGAAACGCTTTCCGCACTTCAGGCATTCACGCCTCCTGCGTATCGCATCGCCTTCCTTGCTCGTCCGCGAGTCAATGACCTTGTCTTCTAAATTTCCGCAAAATGGACATTTCACCTGAAAATACCTCTCAACCTATTGATTTATAATCATTAATAATTTGTCATTCTCTGGCTTGACCAGA
>DOHC01000194.1 GCA_003535475.1 Nitrospiraceae bacterium | reverse complement strand
TGTTTTCCTTATGTTTTCAAGATACTGCCCCTTAAGCTTCCAGTCCCCGAGCATCTCAAACATCCCGGCTATCTGTGCCTGATAATATATTGAGTCCTGTCCCATAACAAACGACGCCTCAATCTGGTTCTTTGCCTTCTGAACTTCACGTTCTGACGGCAGTCCCTTCTTTATCTTTTCTATCTCGGCATACAGAGCGTTTTCAACATCCTTTAGGTCTTTGCCGGGAGCTGCTGTTGCGTCAAATAAAAAAAGATACGGGTCTTTATTAAAACCGCTGTAATCAGCAGAGGCGCTGATGGCGAGTTTTTTTTCATAGACTATTGACCTGTAAAGCCTTGAGCTTTTGCCGCCTGATAAAATCATTCCAAGCACCTCAAGGGCGTAACTGTCGGGATGCGGAAAGCTCGGCGTGTGATATACGGCAATTATATAAGGCAGTTCTGCCTCTCTTTTAAGGCTTATCCTCCGCTCGCCTTTCTGTTCGGTTTCTTTTGAAATGACAACTACTCTGCCGGAAGCGGGAGAAATGTCTCCGAAAGACGCCTTTATTTTTTTGATGATTTCATCTGCCTGAACATCTCCTGAAACAACAATCACTGCGTTGTCAGGCGAATAATATGCCTTGTAATGACTGAGGAGGTCGCTTCTTTCTATTGAAGAAATATCAGGCATCCAGCCTATCACAGGCCAGTGATATGAATGAGACTTGAATGCAGCAGCCAACACCTCTTCGTATAATGAGTTCTGAGGGTCATCCTCATACCGCATCCTCCGCTCTTCCATCACGACATCTCTTTCTGCAATAACCTCTTTTGAATCAAGGATAAGGTTTTGCATCCTGTCCGCCTCAAGCTCTATTGATATGTCTATCCTGTCTGATGCAAGCGTCTGATAATACATCGTGTAATCCTTGGTTGTGAATGCATTGTCAACTCCGCCTTTTCTCTTCACCATCTTTGAAAATGTCTTAGAGCCGTATTTCGGAGTGCCTTTGAACATCATATGCTCAAGCAGATGGCTTATGCCGCTTTTTCCAGCGGGCTCATCCCTTGAGCCGATGCGGTACCAAATCTGAAAAGTTGCCAGCGGAGACTTATGGTCTTCAATTACAAGAACCTTTAAGCCGTTGTCAAGTTTATATTCCTTTACTTCCGCGCTGAGGGATAGGGGGAGAACAAGAATTAAAATTATCAGCAATACAAATTTTTTCATCATGACTAATATAGCATATTCTTTTTCAGTCTTTTGCCACGCAATGCCTTTGCAAGAGAATTATAACTCATTGTATTCAGCACATCTTTTTTCTCAATCCATCCCCTCCTTGCTATTGATACTCCGTAGTGCATGTAATCAAACTGACTTGTGAGATGTGCGTCTGTGCTTATGACAAGCTTAACCCCGAGTTCCTTTGCCTTTTTTGCGTAGATATCATTCAAGTCGAGCCTTAAGGGATACGCATTTATCTCAATGGCAGTTCCGGTCTCTTGTGCAATTTTAAGAATATAGTCCATATCTACTTCATAGGGGTCTCTTTCTCCAATAAGCCTTCCTGTTGGATGCGCAATCACGGAGACATAGGGGTTCTTCATTGCCGAGACAAGCCTTTTTGTAAGCTGCTCTTTGCTCTGTCTGAATCCCGAATGTATGGATGCAACAACAATATCCATCTTTGCAAGGACCTCATCAGAAAAATCCATCCTGCCATCGCTTCTTATATCAACTTCTATCCCCATCAGGAGTTTAAAACCGCTGAGTTTTTTATTTAAAGCAGCTATTGTTTTTTTCTCTTCCATCAGCCTTTCTTCATTCAGCCCCCTTGCAACGCCGAGCCCTTTTGAATGGTCTGTTATAGCTATATACTCATATCCCCTTTCTTTTGCCGCACTGATAAGTTCTTCAACAGTATGGCTGCCGTCGCTCTGATTTGTGTGTACATGGAGATCCCCTCTTATGTCTTTCAGTTCAATTAGCTTTGCAAGGGCATTGTTCAGTGCAGCCTCAATCTCTCCCCTGTCTTCCCTCAGTTCAGGTGGGACGTATTGAAGCCCGAGTATGTTGTAGATGTCTTCCTCGTTTTTGCCTCCGAGTTTTTTGTTGTCCTTTTCCCTGAATATTCCGTATTCATTTATCTTAAGCCCTTTCTTTACAGCCATCTCCCTTAAACGGATGTTATGCTCTTTGCTGCCGGTAAAGTAGGCGAGCGCTGCTCCGAAAGATTCTTCTTCAACTACCCTCAGGTCAACCTGAATTCCCTCTCCCGTTATAATGCTTGACTTTGTAGCGCCCTGCATCAACACTTCTTTTACATCAGGAAGATGAACAAATGTTTTCATGACATCATGAGGACTGGACGAGGTTATAAGAATATCAATATCCCTTACAGTGTCTTTCATCCTCCGCAGGCTTCCTGCCGCGCTTATTTTTTTAACAGGCGCATTTTTCTTAAGATATTCCACAATATCAGAGGCAATGGGCAAGACCCTGCCCAACGGCTGCCTTCCTTTGCCTCTCCTGAGCATCTCAATCCCTCTGATTATATTTTCCTCTGTCTTTTCTTTTATCCCCGGAAGCCCGGCAAGTTTATGCTCTCCGGCGAGTTTTTCAAGCTCATCAATGTTTTTTATTTTCAGTTTTTCGTGGAGGAGTTTTGCTGTTTTTGGCCCGAGGCTTGGAACGGAAAGGAGTTCAGAAAGGCCTGCAGGGACTTCTTTTTTCAGGTCTTCATAACTTGCGACTTTTCCTGTTTTTAAGTATTCCTCAATCTTGTCGGCGAGGTCTTTTCCTATGCCGGGTATTTCAAGAAGTTCTTCTCTGGTCAGGTCTGCGATGTTTTTTGCGTGTCCCTCGATGTTCTGCGCAGCCCTTCGGTATGCCCTGAT
>DOHC01000240.1 GCA_003535475.1 Nitrospiraceae bacterium | reverse complement strand
GCGGAAGGCCGAAGGTAACTGTATAATCCGCCCTGACCGCCTCACCCGTAATCTGACCTGTATCAGATGAAATGCCCGAAGGAATGTCAACAGAGATTACAGGAGAATCCGAGGCATTGATAAACGATATAATCTCAGCCGTCTTTCCTGATATATTTTTGCTTAACCCCGTGCCGAAAATTGCATCTACAACCAAAGCGCTCTGAAGGTCTTTATCTGTGATATAATCCCTGAACTCAATTGCTACGCCTGCTTTTTTCGCTGTCTTATATTGCAAAAGACAGTCAGGACTGAGCTTGTTTTCCCCTGAAAGAAGAGTGATTTTTACATTCCAGCCCCATTCGTGAAGATTTCGCGCAACAACAATGCCGTCTCCGCCATTATTGCCTCCTCCTGAAAGGACAATAACTTTTCTTCTTTCATATAATTCCCTTATTTTCTCCGCAACAGCAAGCCCTGCCCTCTCCATAAGGACAGTTCCTGATATGCCATAATTCTTTATGGTAATCCTGTCAATCTCTCTCATCTCTTCTGCTGTTACAACGTTCATATTCCAACCCGCTACTTCAATGTATAAATGTATTTGAACATTCTAAAAATTATGAGGGCATAGCATGAAATTTCATTGTTTGAAAATGGCTGTCAAAAGTAAAAGCAGTATCTATCTTCAATCTTTCCATTACCGCAAAACTTGTGCAATCCGTATAGCTGAAATCCTTATCTTTGTATTTCAGGAAAATCTCCCATGCCTTTTCTTCATCCTCATCCTTCACTGCGATAAGGCTCACAAATCGACTGTCCTTAAGTCTCTGTCCAAACTCCTTGGCTACGCTCCATCCAAGGCGGCTTCGGAGTAGAGTAATGGTCTCATCAAATACAAAATTTGTTGTCAAAAACGGGGTTTTATTGTTTTTCAGGAAATGTTCGGCATTTTTATGGTCAGGGTCGTTCTTGTCAACAAGGGCATACCACGCCCCTGTATCAACAAATAGCCTTTTCATTTCTTCTTCCTTTTCGCATAAAGAAATCTGTCGTGTTCCCGCGCCACGGGGGAACCGTCGCCTGAACCAATCCCGATAATGCTCCAGACAGGGTCTTCTTTTGTTTCCACAACCTGCTTTGAAAATTTTTCAGACAAGAACTCTCTGATAATGGCTGAAAGGCTCTTTTTTTCCTTTTTTGACATTTCAAGAAGTATTTGATACTGCCAGTCTTCAAGGGATATCTGTGTTCTATGTTTTGAAGTTTCCATATCCTCACCTCTGATTACATCTTACATCATTATAATGTCAAAACGCAGCCCCGAACTTTATGGTCAGCTTGTAAGAGCCTAGTTTCTCAACCCAAACCTGCCCTTCAGTTTCTCACATTATGAAGCTGCTGTATTGTCTTCACGTTGATTAAGAATAATCCTTATCCATGCCATATTGAATACATCACCGTAATCCCCGAGAAAATCCTTCATCGTACCATTTGCATTTTCGTTCTTTGTGTATCTCCTGAACATCCTGTTCACATACTCAAGCACAGTTTCTTTATCATCTTTCCTGAACGGATAAACGCTTCCGCTCATTACATGCCCTCTGTCAAGAGGCAAAAGCCTTGCTGCAAAGATATCGCCTTTTTTGAGGCTGTTTGTTAATGCCTTTTCCTTCAGAGAAACCTCTCCCCCCATAAGCAGGTCTTTAAGCAGAACCCTCTTATCCTTGGAGGCTGACACAACTTCATAGAGGCTCAGCAAAACGTCTTTTATTTTATTCAGGAGCGCAAGCTCGCCGTCTTTTAATCCTGTGGAATTATTTACATACAGGTCAATAAAAGCCTCTCCGGCATCATTGGCTTTGTAATCAAAAATGAGCCAGTCCTCAAAATTTACAAACCCTATATAGAGGGCATTTCCACTGAGGAATTCATCCGGGTTTTTCTCATCCCAGAAATATGCGTATGCCTTATCTATTGCCTCTGCATGATTTTTCCTCACATAATCTATAATTGATTGAATAAGTTCTGTCTTGAGCTCCTCTTCTTTTGCCATAATATTTTCTCCTTACAATCCCAATAATATATAGGGCAATATATCATTTTGCCGAAGGAAGTAGCAAGCAAACCACTGCTTGATTTCCAATTTCCATACCTGATAAGCTAAATGTATGTTAAAAGACTTTTTTCTCGGCCTTTCTCTGAATAAAAAGCTCATTGTGATGATGATATTCCTGAGCTTTATCCTCACGTCAATCCTTATGATTCTTTATTCACAATCCGAAAAGGCGATGTTTAAGGCGTTTGAAGCACAGATTGTTGAGCTTTCAAAGGCAATTCAGATAGGCGTTAAAGAGATAACAAGCCAGGGTTCTACGGACGAGGCAAGACTCCAGCAATACCTTCAGAGCCTGAATGTAAAAGAGGTAAAAGAGATTTCAATAATCAGCAATGCCGACGAAGCNNACTGATTATCAAGGCAGAATTCGGCGAATCCGTATCGCGAGAAGAGGGAAAGGCATACAATGTAATACTGCCTGTTATCGCGGGCGAAGAGCATTACGGATATATTCATCTGAGAATCAATACTGATGATTTTTCAAAATCTCTGCGCATCAATATGATAAAAAGGATTATAAGCACTCTTATGGTTTTCGGACTCGGCATCGGCTTAGCCATGCTCCTTTCATGGAGATACACAAAACCGATATACAATGTTGTCTCTGCCGCAAACAGGATTGCAGCAGGAGACCTTGAACAAACCCTTGTAACTGACAGCAAAGACGAGATAGGAGAGCTTACGCAGAGTTTTAATTTTATGGTTCAGAAGCTGCGCGAGCAGAGGCAGATGGAGGAAAAACTGCGCGAGGCAGAACACCTTTCAGGCATCGGCCAGCTTTCAAGAAGCATAGCCCATGAGATAAGGAACCCTCTGAATTTTATAAGCCTAAGCGTAGACTATATAAAAGAAAAGTTCTCTCCTGACGGTAACATTGATGCAGAAAAATTCCACTCTCTTATATCAAACATCAAACAGGAGATTCAGCGGCTGAACAAACTCGTAGAGGAATTTCTTGATT
>DOHC01000151.1 GCA_003535475.1 Nitrospiraceae bacterium | reverse complement strand
TCATCTTGGCCAAGCGGATGGTGGTAGCATTCTTCTCCAGGCCCCGGAAGGTGAGCCGGTCGGTGGGGCGCTGACCATGCTCCTCAACGATGCGAGCACTCTGGACAAACATGCCGCCGGACCCGCAGGCGGGATCATATATTCTTCCGTGAAAAGGCTCGATAACATCCACGATGAGCTTGACGATTGAGGTCGGGGTGAAGAACTCGCCGCCTTTTTTCCCTTCGCTCGCGGCGAACTTGCCAAGAAAGTATTCATATATCTTCCCGAAAACATCACCTTCCATGTCCATAGGAATGTTCGAGAACTGCTTGAGAAGAGCAACGAGCGTATCATTTTCGAAACGGGTGTAGGTCTGTGGGAGGACGCCTTTAAGTTCATCGTTTTCAGCTTCAATAGCCTTCATGGCGTCATTGACTGCCTTGCCGATGTTCTTCCCTTCAGGGAGATTGAGGAGATGGGAGTAACGTGCCTCTTCAGGCAGATACATCACGCCTTTTGCCTGGTAATCCGCCTTGCCGATTTTTCTCCTGCTACCGGTGGGCTGCTTTTTTGTTATCTCTTTTTCTGCGTCTGTGAACTTATGGTCAGCGTAGCGGAGAAAGATTAGACCAAGAACAGGAACCGAATATTCCTGCGAGGAAAGCTGCGAATTCGCCCTGAGCTGGTCAGCCGCAGCCCAAAGCTTTTTCTCGATTTCGTTGTTATTGCCAATCGCCATCTTAAACCACCATCCACTGCTGTGGAAGAAATAATCTCTCATAGGTCATCATCGCAAACCTGTCAGTCATCCCTGCAACAAAGTCGCAAACCATCCTGTGCTTATTCAGTTTCTTTTCAGCAGGAATATTCTTAAAGACCTCTTCTATATGTTCAAGGTAATACTCGTATAAATCCCCGAGTATCTTTTTTGCCTTCCTGAACTCTATTTTTGTAGCATCGCTCTCATACACACGCTCATAAAGAAAATCTCTGAGCATGTATGTTGCTGATGACACCTCAGAACTCATAGAGAGCTTTTCAAAGTCTGTTTCGAGGGATTGATATATGAAGTCCTTTACCATTCTGTCTATTCTCCCTGAATGTGTATCACCGAGAATACCGGCAATCTTTTTGGGAATGTCGGCTCTTTTTATAACCCCTGCCCGTATCGCATCGTCAAGGTCGTGGTTAACATAGGCAATGATGTCCGAGACGCGCACCACCTGCCCTTCAAGCGTCTCTGCCCTGTCTGCCTTTGTTTCAGGAATAATCATGCCCTTGCCTTTTGAATGTTTTACAATGCCGTTCCTTACCTCATAAGTGAGATTCAGTCCCTTCCCGTTCTGCTCAAGAAAATCAACAACCCTCAGGCTCTGTTTATAATGGTCAAAACCTTCAGGATGTATTTCCCTTAATATTGCCTCGCCTGCGTGACCGAACGGCGTGTGCCCGAGGTCGTGTCCGAGCGCAATCGCCTCTGTTAAATCTTCGTTTAATCTCAATGCGCGTGAAATAGTCCTTGCAATCTGCGACACCTCAAGGACATGCGTTAGCCGTGTCCTGTAGTGGTCGCCTTTAGGCGCAAGGAATACCTGTGTCTTGTGTTTTAATCTCCTGAATGCCTTTGAATGGATAATCCTGTCACGGTCTCTCTGAAAGCATGTCCTTATCTCGCCTTCTTTTTCAGGCTTTGTCCTGCCTTTGCTGTTTGCGCTCAGACATGCCTTTGGATGAAGGGTCTTTCGCTCAATCTCCTCTGTCTGCTCACGAATGGTCATAACTCACACAATATACAAAAACCTCTTCTTAAACTCTTCCACTCTCATATTCGCCGAGGCTGCTATTTTTCTGATATTCTCAGCCTTGAAATCTTCCTTCTCCAGCCTCACCATATATTCCCTTCCGACAAGATACGGCTCTGAGGCTATGTCAACGTATCTCATCTTCGGCTTTCCTGTCTCAGGCTCAAACATCTCACAGAAAGGCACTGACTTAAGCTTGCCTTCATAAAAGACTATCATGGAGCCTGTGCCGCCCATCAAAAGAAATCTCACTGCGCCGTATCCAAGGTTTCTTGTATATTCAGCATCAAACGGAATCGGGTTTGCGGCCCTGAGTTCGTATCCTATGTTTTTATCAACGATTGTGACTTTTATCCCCCTGCTTTCAAGACTTTTATTCACAAGCATCTTCATCACCCTCCCAAGCTGAATCTCGGAGAGCCTTACCCTGCCTGTTTCATCTTTCTCCACACATTCATGCCTCATAAGTTCTTCAGGGTCAAACTTGTTTGCAATCCCCTCTGCGAGAATGGCAACACCGTAATCCTTGCCTATTGAAAGCCTTTTGATAATAGAGCCTTCAAGTATGTCAGCAACTTTTTTAAATGAAAGCGTTTCTTCCTTGAATTCTTCCGGTATTAACGTGACTGTTGCTCCTGATGCCTTTCCCATGCCGAGCGCAAGATGTCCGGTGTACCTGCCCATCGTTGTCACAAAATACCACCTTCCTGTTGCCCTTGCATCTTCAAGAATGTTTTCAACAATCTCAACTCCCCAGTGCCTTGCAGTCTCATAGCCGAATGTCGGGATTCCTCCGGGCATGGGCAGGTCATTGTCTATTGTCTTTGGAACATGGACAACTGCAATGCTTCCCTTAGCCTCTTTTTCTATCCATCTTGCCATGTAGAGAGTTCCTTCGCCGCCGATTGTAATAAGATACCTCGTCTTTAGTGATTTCAGCGTTGAGATGAGAACCCTGAAACGCTCTTTCGCCTTCTCAGGAAAATCTCTTGATGTTCTCAGGATTGAACCGCCTGTAATGTGTATCTTGCTTACGTTATCAAAAGTAAGCTCTATAGCCTTTTTCTTATCTCCTGCAAAAAGGCTCTTGAACCCTCCGACTATGCCAATAACCTTCTTGCCCTTTTTTATAGCCTCAATCGTCGCAGCGCTTATAGCTCCATTAATGCCCGGCGCAGGCCCTCCTCCGACAACTATTGCAATTGTTTCTTTCACCTTAAAATACTCCTTAAGTAATTGATTTGTAAGCCATTTATAATTTGTCATTCTCTGGCTTGACCAGAGAATCCAGTTCCTCTGTTCTGGATTCCCCGATTAAATCGGGGAATGACAGTTATAGTTATCGCTGACTAACTATTTTCATTCCCCTTTGTGCCCCGAATGCTTTCGGGGCATGTGGGTTTCATAACTCTTTTCCCAATAATTCTGGAATCTCTTTCTTTACATTCACAGGCTTTACCGTCCTGCTGACTATCTCCTTTGTGTTCCCAACCTTCAGCTTATCAAACAGAAGCCCGAATTTATCCTCAAGCTCCTTCATTATCGGGATCTTTACATCTGAAGGCAGATCCCACCATTTCTTTTTCAATGGGCCAAAACCCTTTTTCCTTGTGCTGTACATAAACTGTTCCTCTGTCTGCCCTTCTTTCCATTCCTTTGCATATTCTGTTTTTATGAACTGATAGACCTCATCCTTGAATTCTGAAGGCAAGGCATTGCTGTCATACATGATATTTTGAAACCCTGTCGCAAGATGCACTTCGGATGTGCCTGTTTCAGGGAACATGTGGAACGCCTCTTCAGGGAGGGTTGATGCTCCGTGCTGAACGCAGCCTGAAAGACCGTATTCCTTTCTCGCCATGTCAGATAATGTGCGGAGCGTGTCAAAATCAATCTTTACCTTTGCGAGTGTGCCGTCAGGAAGCACAACTCCTCCATGGGCTGTGCCTGTCTGCACACTGAGCTTGCTCAATCCTTTTCCTGTCTTAAATGTTCCTTTGAATCCGTCAAGATATGCCCTGAGTTCATCAGGGTTCCTGTTCTTGCCTCCTATCTCTCCGATCTCTCCGCCGATAGAAACATTAATACCCTTGGGCTGGATTTCCCTTATATGCGCACCAAGTTCTGCCGTCTTTTCAAAATTCGGTTTCTGCTGTTCTTTTGTTGTCGGCCTTTCAAGGTCAACAAGCGTGGAAGAATCAATGTCAATGTTATAAAATTCCGCTTCTATCGCCTCTTTTATCAAGCCTTTTACATAGTCTGTTTCAGGTTTCGGGTCAGCAAGATAGTTTTTTCTTACAAGCTGGAAATGGTCTCCCTGCACAAACACAGGGCCGTTGAACCCTTCCTTCACAGCAGCAGCAAGCACAACAGTGGAATATTCAAGCGGCCGCTGTTTTGTATAACCTATCTCTGAGCGGGCAATTTCAAATATGACTGCGCCGGTATTCATTTCATTTGCCTTTCTGAATATTGCCTTTGCAGTGTCATAGGTAAGACCCCTGATATTGATTGCAGGCACGGTAAAGCCCGGATAACTTCTTCCCATTTCTTCATAGAGCCCCTGTATTGACGCGGGGACAGCGCCTGCCGCCTTTGCAGCCTCTTTTATTAAAAGAAAAAGCGCTATTTGCCTGTCCTTCTCTTCGGTGAATACCGCCTCATATATAAGCTCATCCATTGCCTTTTTCAGGCCTGCCTTATCCTTTAACTCTAGGATGCCATTGTTGACAGATAGAATACCCTTCAGCTCTTTTAGATTCATCTTATCCTCCTGTGGATTTATGAAATAAAATATCAGCTAATATATTAGCCTAAAAATGCATTTAAATAATGCAGATGTTGAGCAATGTCTGCATTGTTCTGGTTAAGTTCAAGGAATACATGGCTCACTCCGGAGCAAGTTTCGGCGCACCCTCAGTATTTGAAAGCATGACTGCTGTCTCATCATCAAGCTCGCCTGTTTTCACAAGCCCTTCCCTTTCCTGAAATTTCATCAATGCCTGCTTCGTCCTCGGCCCTAATTCCCCTGTTGCGGGATAATCGTACAGGCCGCGCGCCTTTAACTCCTGCTGGAGCAATAAAATCCTGTTATTGCCTCTATATCTGTTTTTGTAAAATACCACTCCCTCTGTAACCATATTCCTGAATGTTTTTACCGGCAGGATATTCTTTCCTTCCCTTGGGTCTATTAGCATTGCATCATTTCCCACAACCCATCTGAGGACAACGCACTTGTTTGTCTTCCCATGCTTCATATAGAGGATACACGGCGTGTTGAATTTTACCGCCTTATCAATGTCGCTGCCGAGTTTATAAACAGAAAAACTTCTCTTCGCAATTTCCTTATTCACCTCAGCGCTGCCTTTTAAATCCTTTTCTCCCCAGATGTTCAGAAGATTTAATGTGCAGGCTGCCTCAAAAAGCTCTTCACTTGAAACCATATATATTCCATCGCGTATGAAAAAATCACCTTCTATTTTCACGCCTTTTAACATACTGCTTATCTTCTCAAAATAACTGTCCTCTCTGGATACATTGCCGTATGCAAGGATAATAATTAGAAGAAATATAAACACTCCGATTATTGCAGGCTTTAAAAAACCTGTTGTTCCTTTGCTGTCAGGGAAGCTCAAATCCCTTACTGCCTTCCTTGCCATACCTGCATCAATATTAATCTTGCCTTCTGAATATGAAAACAGCAGTGTCCTGTCACATGCCAGGTTAATAAGCCTTGGGATACCATGGCTGTATTTGTAAATAAGTCTTAGGCCTTTTGCAGGGAATGTTATCATCCCGCCGCCTGCAATCCTCAGCCTGTGATTTATGTATATAGTTGTATCATCACGNNTGGTCAAGCTGTTTCAGCGGCTCGCTTGCAATAATTCTCTTTAACTCAGGCTGGCCGGCAAGAATCACCTGAAGCAGTTTTTTTGTATTGGTCTCAAGGTTTGACAGAAGCCTGATAAACTCAAGGCTTTCAAGGCTCAATTCCTGCGCCTCGTCTATTATGAGTACTGCCTTTTCATTTTTCGAAAATACGTCGAGAAGAAAATTATTAAGCGCCTCAAGATTGTCCTTCTCTGTGCTGCCTGCGGCGGTAACGCCAAAATCATAATTTATAAGCTTAAGCAGTTCAAGAGGGTCAACCTTTGGATTGATTATCAGCGAGGTATGAGTATCAGAACCAAGGTTATTAAGGAGATACCTTATCAATGTCGTCTTTCCTGAGCCCACCTCTCCTGTGAGCATAATAAAACCTTTATTCTCTGATATGCCGAAATTAAGATGAGCAATTGCTTCCTCATGCTTCTTGCTCATGTAGAGGAATTTCGGGTTAGGCGTCAAACCGAACGGCTCTTCCCTGAAACCGAAGAACTTATTGTATATCAACCCTGCCCTCCTTCTTTTTTTCTTCCTTATCTTCCTCTTTCTCTTCTTTAATAGTTATATCCCTTACAAAGTCAGGACACCGGAGATCTTTGCCTGAGATGGAAAATTTTTTCCGGCATGTTTCCCGCCATGCGCAGACTGCACATAAATCCATCATACCTCCTCGTATGACTAACTGAAAACCACAAAAAGGCTGTCAGCTATTTTACCCTGCCCTGAAATGCCAGCTTAACACCTTCTCTATGTTAACTGAGACGCTGTCTTTAGAGTTTATTATAAAGGTTTTATTCCATATCTGGAAGAGTTCTTTTTCAACCCTCGCAACAGGAGGTGGAGAGGGAAACCTCTTCTTCAGTTCCTCCTCAAACATCGGCACAATCTTATCTTTCATTCTCAGTTCCGTGTCCATAAAAAATACTGAAATCTCAGGGGAAAGGTCAAATATCCTGTCAAGAAAGGCGGCAATCTCGCTGTTATAAATCTGCTTCGGAGGAGAAGATTTCACCTCCATATACAGAATTGAGCCGTCAATCTTCGCAATGACGTCATAATCGCCGCCGACCCTCGGCCTTTTGAATTTTACTCCCCATGCTGCCTCAGCGGCAAATTCTCTTCTGAAGGTCTCGCAAAGGAACCATTCAAGTGTCTCGCCAAAACTCTTTATCGGCCTTTTTATCAGCCTGAAGCCATTACCTGTCGGTTCAACCACCTTCACACAAAGAAGAAAATCAACATAGGCCTCTGTTACGCCTGATGTCGCATATCTTGTGACCTGCTCTTTCATAAAATATTCCTGATGCTTTATCACGTCTCTGATAAAGAGGCGGAAAGAGTATTTTTTCAGCATTTCATAAAAATCATCAAGGAATCTCTTTGCAGGAAGCACAAGGTCTTCTGACGGCTCTTTTTTGTATATTCGGAATCCGCGGCGTTTGAGAAGAGCTTCAAGCGAGGGCGTAAGCTCGGAAAGTGTCTTTTTTAATCTCTTTACCTCGCTGCGCAGGGCATGGATTTCTTCATCATCCATTCTATCTGCTCTATCTGTCTGCTATAAGTTTGAGTGTTACTCTTCTGTGGCGGGGGCCGTCAAACTCGCAGAAGT
>DOHC01000141.1 GCA_003535475.1 Nitrospiraceae bacterium | reverse complement strand
TGTTGTGCTTTCATCTATCGTGAAGTTGAACAATTCAAAGATTTCAAAAAGCTCTTTCAGCCATTTGTCAGGGACTTTTAGGGTATTCTGATGCTTTGAATGGTTAAGAGCATCAATCTCATAATAATCATGGCGATGTGGTTCAAAAAGTCCGCCGTTTAAGAAAGGAACCTTTGGCCAGGGATCATGGCTTGCCTCCTTAATGCGTTTGTTATGTGGAGTGTTTAATACCTGAAAGAACAGACGCTCCAGCATGTTGTGATAATATCCGGTAACTTGTTGTACAGCTCGTGACGAAATGATTATATTATCCAATAGAGGCACGTCCTTTTCAGACTTTTTCTTCTTCAGAAACCAGCAGAAAAGAAGCCTGCCTATGAGCCTCACTGCAAACTCTTTCTCTATGGTATCGTTATCAGTAGAAGGAAGCCTGAGACATCCTTTTTCGACCATTTTCTTCGAACCAATCTTCCGCTCTCCGCCAACAAGCTCAGTGAACTTCTTTGCAATCTCCGTGTAAAACTCCTTTGTGACCTTCTCGATGCTGAATAATTTTTCAATTTCATCAATAAAAGGAATCTTCTTATAATCAAGCAGGGGCAAGAGCTGTTTTTGTGCGGTATGGCTCGGCTCTGTTTCGCCCACAAGGAACGAATATCTTTTTGGAGGCGTGCCTATCTCAGTTTTAACGCCTTTGTCATCAAGCCTATAGTCCATCTTAACAAAGGAAAGCCGCCAGTCCGGGTTATCCTTTGAATAAAAGGCTACAAGGGCAGAGTCTTTGAGATTTGATTTCAGATATTTCCCGATGAGGTTTCTCTGAAGGCTTCTTGCGCGCTCAACCTTGGTGCCGCCTTTCAGTTCAGCAATCAGGACATCAAGGCCTTTGTTCTGGGAATCCTCATATGTGCCAAGATAGATAAAATCATTGAGAGCTTGTCTTTCAGCCTCGGTGAACTGGTGTTTTAAGGTGTGCCCTTTAGAAAAATCAAAGCGGTTGAAAAGATTTGTGACGAGCTCTTTATAATGAGATTCGTTAAATGCATTTTCAAATGTGTTTTTTAATAAATCTTTCATCTATTCAATCGCCTATTAGGTATTCTGAGAGAATAACTTCTCTTGGACCTGAGGTCTCGGCTGCGGATTCAGAAATATGCTCTTTAAAAAACTCCTCCGGCACACCGCTTCTGAAAATTGACAATAACGTTAACGGGTCTTTTATTTTATCAGCATTAATAGTGGTTATTATCTTTTTTGCGGTTTGTTTCGGAAGCGAGCCTTCTTCTAATACTTTCAGGAGTTTTTTAAGATACTCCTCGTCATCCTCTGTAAATTTCTTATCATTTCTAATTGCCTTGATGATCTGGAGAAGTTTCGATTCATAACTTCTGCTTCCCGGGTGTGTTAAGTGCCTTACCTCATCCGCTGTTGCCAGCTCGAACTCTTTTTTATTCGCATTAAGAAAATCATAAAAGTCTTTCGGGAGCTTCTCTTTTGGCGTGTTTTTTTCAGCCCTTAATATCTCAGCTGCCCTGAAAAAATCTACTTCCCCGACATCATTCTTTGTTGAAAGAAACATCTTGCGAAGCTTTCCTTTGCGGAAGAATGTTATAACCCCTGACAGGTCTCCGGGATATTTTCTGGCAGTCCTTGCTTTCTTCGGTAAGTGTTTTATTTTTTCAAAAAGATCAGGATTGCTATCCCTAATCTCACGGATAATCTTTAAATACTTAAGTTCGCTTTCCTCTTCCTCATCCTCGCCTGTGAGCAATTTCTTCGAGCTTAAGCGGTTAAATATCTCGTGCGATTTAATAGGTTCGCCATCCGTAAGCAGCTTTGCATCAGCGCCGAGCATTTCAATGAATGCATTAATCTTGGTTTCTGCCGCAGCTTTTAATCCGATTTCTGATTCGGCCTGAACAGTGGGGAAGAAATTATATGCATAGATTTTCTCGAATTTTGTATCCACGCGGTTGATTCTTCCAACACGCTGTATAACCCTTGTTGGATTCCATGGGATATCGTAATTGGCAACTACATTTGAACGGTGAAGGTTAACGCCTTCTGAAAGAACTTCTGTTGTAATCAGAATCCTATAATCATCCCTGGGGTTGCGCGCCCTCGCATCAAAATTTTCTATAACCTTTGCTTTTTCAGCAGCGCCGGAGTGTCCGGAGAATCCAAGCACAATATTCCCTAATTTCTTGCTTATCTTTTCTACAAGGTAGTCTGCAGTCTCTTTAGATTCCGTAAAGACAATCANNCCACATATCATGGACCTGCTTTAGAATTTTTAGATCATTCTCCATGTTTTTTCTGAAATCCTCTCTAAACTCATCCGCTCTTTTCTCTTCTGCCTTGTCTTCCTCTTTTAATAGCTGGATTGCATCTTCATCATTATCTTCCAGAAACTCAAAAATCTTATTTATGTGTTTTTTGCTTACAAAAACCCTTCCCTTATCGTACTCCCTGATGAATGCCTCATACGAGCCTATAAACCTGCCAAGGGTGTTTTTGAATGCAAAGAAACTGCTTTCAAGGCGTTTGACAAGGAGAATCTTCATAAACTTTCCCATATTAATCTGCGACAACTGCTCAGGCTGTGTAATACCGGCCTTCAAATACAAAAGAGGCGTGTATCTGGAATATCTGAAATCAGGCGCAGTGACCAACCGAATGCTTTCGGTGAAGATTTTATCCAGTTTAGCGTCAAATTCATAATNNGTGAAGATTTTATCCAGCTTAGCATCAAACTCGTAAAGGACTGGCACAGGGTCTGCAACTTCAGGAAACCTTAACCCCGGCTTTTTAAGGTCATCCTCAAAATATTTTACAATCTCGTTTCTGGTTCTCCTTACCATTAAATATTTAAGAATATTCTCCCTTATCTCTTTTGCATTCTCTTTGGTTATCCTGATAAATTCATCATAGTCTTCAAGTCTGTCAAGATTTTTGAGCCTTTCATAAAGACGGTTAAAGAACTTCTCAAGGTCGCGGACTTTTGGATTGGGCAAGGTGCAATTGCGCGCCTTCTGGAATAATTTCAATTGGCTTAAGATGTCCTTCGGTGTATTATTAAGAGGCGTGGCTGAAACAAGAATTACCCTTTTTCCTCTGCAAATCTGAGCAAGCATTTCATAGCTGATATTTGTCTCTGTGCGGAATCGGTGAGCCTCATCTATAAAAACATTCTTATATCTGTCCGTTCCTTCTTTGATGATATCATCCAGCTTGCCTATAGACCTATAGTATGCCCCTCTGACGCCAAAATCACGGAATACATTTGTCCACGAGCCGGGGTTTTGCTCATCAAGAAGAGCAGGCGGGGCAATCACAAGATGTTTGCCGCTTAGCTG
>DOHC01000236.1 GCA_003535475.1 Nitrospiraceae bacterium | reverse complement strand
GATCAAGTCGGGGAATGACGATGTGCTTTGTATAATTTTCTGGATACCCCACAGTTTGCTGCGGGGGGTCATTGTATGAGGAGGGGAAATGGCTACAAATAGTAATTTCATGGTCAAGGTAACTGATGCGAAATTGCCTGATATTCAGAAGGCTCTTCAACAGGCGGGGATAAGCGTGAGAAGTATTATAGAGGTTTTTAAAGAAGAAGGTAAGGTGGAAACCACAGAAAAACCGGAAGAGGTAAAATAATGGCTGCAAAAAAACGTCCAAAGAATACAGCGAAAAAGAATATTAAAAAAGCCAAGAAACAGCAGAAGAAGATTTTAAAGCCTGAACAGAAAAAAACTGCAATGAAAAAAGCGTCAAAACCTTCTGCTAAAACCAAAAAGCCTGTAAAGGTAAAGAAGGCAAGCGCAGCATCAAAGAAGGCAGAGGTTAAAAGACCGGCAGAAAAAAAAGAAACGGCAAATGAGAAAACAGAGGCATTAAGAAAACTTCTGATTAAAAAAAGAGAGCAGATTGTTAAAGAAGCGAAGATTGAGATATCCAAATACATAAAAGGCGAAACAAGGCAGCTTGTTGACACTGCCCTTGATGACGGCGACTGGTCTGTAGTTGATCTTTCAGAGGATATAAGCCTGAGGCAGCTCGGCATCCACAGAGAAGTACTGGTAAAGATAGATGCAGCGCTTGGAAAGCTTCAAGAGGGGACGCATGGAATCTGCGAGGACTGCGGCGGCAAGATAAGCGAAGAAAGGCTGCAGGTTCTTCCATTCGCAATTTATTGCAAGGACTGTCAGGAGAAGATAGAACAGTTAGAGGCGATAGAGAAAGAACTGCCTATACGATAAAGCCGTAAGATACACGATGCAGGGTGAAGACTACCTTGCATTATGTATCAGGATAACTTACCTTTTCAAGAAAAAGGCCGTGCGCAGGCGCTGTAGGCCCGGTTTTTTTCCTGTCTTTTAGTTTAATCGCTTCTGATACGGAATTCAGGGTCATCTCTCCCCTGCCGATTTCAACAAGCGTTCCAAGGATATTTCTGACCATGTGCCTGAGAAATGCGTTTGCTTCCACTGTTATTTTTATGAAATTTCCGTTAATCTTTGCGGTCATAAAATCAATGCTGCTGACTTTTTCAATACTCAGCGAGGTTATCTCCCTTACTGTGCTCTTTGCGCCGCATCCTGCTCCCCTGAATGCTGAAAAATCATGCCTGCCAAGAAGTGAATCGCCGGCTTTTTTCATCTCATCGAGGTCAAGACTATACGGAACTCTCCATGCGTACCTGTAAAGAAACACAGATGAAAAAATTGTATTAGATATAATGTAAAAGTAGCTTTTGCTGAGAGCGTCATATCGCGGATGAAACGCTTCTGCTGTCCCCTCGGCATTGAGAATTCTTATGTCTTCAGGCAGAGTTGCATTGAGAGCCCAGCGCAGTATCAGAGGCTCAAGATGAGAATTTGTTTTAAACGAGGCGACTTGTCCGATGGCGTGAACGCCTGCATCAGTTCTTGAAGCGCTGATAAGAGCTGCCCTTTCCCCTGTTATCCTGAATAGCCTGTCCTCTATTATTTCCTGCAATGTGGCGTGGCCTTTCTGCCTCTGCCAGCCGTGATAATTTGTCCCGTCGTATTCTATGAGAAGCCTTATATTCTTCATGCCTATAAATTTCTATGCGAGTTTATTTTTAGTTTGGAGTTGAAAGGAATGCATTTTACTGCAATGGAATTTCTGATAAGCCGGACGAGGTTATATCAAGCGGCCTCTTCAAGAAGTGACTCGTCAATGTTATTTACAAATATGTCTATGAGTTTAGGATCAAACTGTGTGCCGGCATTCTTTTTAAGTTCTTCAATTGCATAATGAAAGCTGGCAGTAGGGGAATGCTCTGCCTTATCAAGCATCTTCCCGACATATTTATATGAATCCCTGCTGGTCATTGCGTCAAACGCCTCTGCAATGGCAATTATCCTTGATTCAACGGGGATCGCATTGCCAATCAGTTCATTGGGGTATCCATTGCCTTCATACCGCTCATGATGATGCAGGACAAACGGAGCGATATCCACATAAAAATTTATCAGCCTCAGCATTTCATAGCCAAGCTGTGAATGTGCCTTATACTGCTCTTTTGATGTTACATCTTTTAGTTTTATTTTCAGGAAGCCGATGTCATGAAGCAGACACGCCTTGTATAATTTCCGCTTTTCATCCTCTGGCATATTCAGTTCATCTGCCATCATGAGGCTGTATTTCGCAACCCTCTTTGAGTGTCCGGCTTTCTCATGGATGTGAGTATCCATTGTATCAACGAGGATGTCTGTAAGATGAATCTCATAATTCCTCTGGTCTTCCATGAATTGTGTTCTGGCAATGGATATGGCAGCATGGTCGGCAAAATACGATAGCAGCTCTTCATCTTCCTGAGTGAAGACCCCGTTCTGTTTGTTGATGACTTCCATTATGCCGATTGTCCCTGCCTTTACTTTCAGAGGCACACAGAGTAGAGACTTTATCTCGGAGCCTGTCATTACATCAGCCTCGGAGTCAAATCTGCTGTCATTCTTTGCGTTCTCAATCCTGACATTGCTGCCATTTTCAGCAGCCC
>DOHC01000083.1 GCA_003535475.1 Nitrospiraceae bacterium | reverse complement strand
CGTATTTTGCAATCTCAAAGACATCATCTCTTACCAGCGGTTCGCCTCCTGAAAGAACAACCACAGGCTTTGCGTAGCTTGCAATGTCATCGATCATCCTGAAGGCCTCTGAGTCCGGGAAATCAGGATGTCCTTTTATCTTCATCTCTGACGATGAGCGGCAATGCACACAACGCAGGTTGCATCTACGAGTTATTTCCCATGCTATCCACTTAGGCGCAAATTTCATAGATTTTTATTATAGCTGTATCTCTGCTAATTTTCATCCCAGATGTTTTTCTCTATTACATCAAGCAGCGGGTTAAAGGTCGACTGCTTAAGGGCTGATATATAAATTGCATTGTAGCGGAGAGCTATGTTTTTAATCTCATCCTCTGCGACTTTATCTGCCTTGTTGAACACGATTATTCTCTTTTTATCTGTCAGGTTAAGCTCCCTGAGTATGTTTTCCACTGATTCCATTTGCTGTTCAAATCTCGGATTGGATATGTCCACAAGATGCAGAAGCAGGTCTGCGTCCTGAAGTTCTTCAAGCGTTGACTTAAAGGCTGTCATCAAATCTTTTGGGAGGTCTCTTATAAAGCCTACTGTGTCGGTTATGATGAGATCTCTTTCTTTCGGGAATCTGAGACGCCTGCTTGCTGTGTCAAGCGTTGCAAACATCTTTTCCTCCACAAACACGCCGCTTCTGGTAAGCGAATTCAGAAGAGTTGATTTACCTGCATTTGTATACCCTATGATTGAGACGATGGGAATTCTTTTTTCAACCCTTCTCTGTTTTCTCTGTTTCCTTGCCTCGCTCAGAGATTTAAGTTCTTTCTCAAGAAGGGTTATCCTGTCCCTTACGCGCCTTCTGTCTATCTCAAGTTTCATCTCGCCGGGGCCTCTTCCGCCGATTCCTCCCATCAAGCGGGACATTGCTGTTCCCTTGCCTGTCAGTCTCGGCAGCCTGTATTTAAGCTGTGCAAGCTCTACCTGAACCTTCCCGTCCCTGCTGTGCGCCCTTCTTGCGAATATGTCCAGTATGAGCTGTGAGCGGTCAATGACCTTGAGTTCTGTAAGTGCTCCTATTTCCTTCACCTGAGACGGATTCAGATCCTGATCAAATATCAGAAGTGTTGCGCCTTTGTTCAGGGCACTGATTATCACATCTTTGAGTTTGCCTTCACCCATAAGATACTTCGGGTTTATCTCTTTTGGCCTCTGGATTACTGCGTCAAGCACAAGCACATCGCTCGAAAATGCCAGCTCCTTCAGCTCTTCAAGCGAATCTTCCTGTTCATGTTTCGGCTTCTTGGATATGCTTATGAGGATTGCCTTCTCCCTTAAATCCTTCTGGTCAAACAACCTTTTTCTGTCCATCTCTTCTTCAAGCGATTCTATAAACGAGATGAAGTCAAGATTAAACCTGTAAAAATTTACAGGAGACGGAACATCCACCAGTTTTTCTGAACCACGCGGCATAAGGTGCGCAGTATAAATATTGTCTGGAAGATTATCTTTCACTCCGATTGCGGCAATAATATCAAGCCTGAGAAGGGCAAGGTCTGTGAGGTCATCCTGGNNGAAAATACCCTTTGCATCGCCGACAATGACATGGGTAATTTTTCCGTCTCTGGTTATAAGGAGACCTATCTGTCTTCCGATCTCCGATGAAAGCTCTGTAAGATACCTTGCCAGCTCAGGAGTTATTACTTTATCGTCTGGAACCTTCCTGCGGTAAATCCTTTCAAGCGCATGCAGGTAGTTTCCCTTAAGCCCTGATATGTTGCCGTAGAGTGATGGAATTTTTTAACCCTCCATTTTTATTTTCACAGAGTTACATCAAACTCCATCTCGACATTTCCAAGTATAAACCTCTTTCTCAGCACCTTAACCTTAACTGTCTCACCTTTCTTTTTATAGAATAGGTGTATTTTCATATCTTCCACGCTGCCTATTGATTCGCTATCAATGGAAAGTATTATATCTCCGGTCTTGAGTCCTGCCTTTTCAGAGACGCTGTTTTCAGGGAAGCCCCCTATCCTTACCCTGCCATCTTCCTCTTTCAGTGAGACCATTAGCTTGGGTGAGGTAATGCCTTCCATTAATTGAGGATAGAAGATATAATCGGCAATATTCCTCTCCATATTCGCATCATTCAGAATAACTGCATACTCATAACCGTTTCTCCTGAATGTTCTTTTGGGTATGCCTGAACCGTACTGGATATGCCCTCTTCCGGCAATCACAACAAACTGCCCATTTTGCTGAAAATCAGGATTCTTCTTAAAAAACTCATCTATGGACTGTGCCATGCTCTCATCCCATAGTATCTGTGATTGATAAAAGAAGTCAAAATTCCTGTCTTTTGAGTTCTGGTGCATCTTAAAGACCTTCATAAGCCTGTCCCTGTATTCATTGTCAGAAAAGTCCATCTGCTGCGGTATTTCCTTTTTCTCTTTATCTGAAAGGGAATCGAGCCCGCTCTTTGAAACCTTAGCCACAATCTCACGCCTGATATTAAGGGCAACAAGAGGTATCTTCTCCTCTCTTGCAAAATCCATGATGGGCTTGTAGAGATTGTAGTCAAACACCCATCTCTTGAAGTATTCGGATTTTTTCAGGAACTCCTTTTCGCTTATCCTGCCTGCTGTATAGTCGTCAAGGACACCCTGAAACGGCCTCTGAAACATCTCCATTCCGACAGCAAGCCTTTTATTCCTTAAATACAGTCCCTTTATAACCTGAAGCTGAATATTGTGATGTGCAAACTGGTCATGCTGTTCACCGGTATAGATTACCTTCTTGTTGGAAACGCTGTTTATAACCTCATTTAATGTTTTTAAGTCAGAGACCGCGACTGCCATCGGCTGTTCCATGAGATTCACAACAACCCCCCTTTCTGATTCGTCGATCCTTTTATAAATATTTTTGCCCCTGTCAAAGGCGAGTGCGCTGTATTTCCCGTAGTGAAATATCTTTCTGAATGCCGCATCAATCTCGTCCTTTGACCTGCCGTTTATAATGCCTATGACCTTCTGATGATTCAATGGATTGCTTTTCACGATTATGCTGAAGCCTGCATCAATGGTTTCAGGCTTTCCGTAAAGCCTTTTGACAAGCGGATTGTCATTGCCGATTATGATAATGGATGACGCCTTTATATCTGAATCCTTTATATCTTTAATTTCTTTCTGCAAGGCATCCTTTTCTTTGAGCATATCGCTAATGCCGCTGTAAGGCTCATTTTTAGAAACCGGCAATGCTATCAAAATTTTTTCGTCTCCGATAAGCCGCGCAATCACAGGCGGGATTTCTTTATTTGAGAGCCGCCTTGCTATATCATAGTCCTCATCCATAACTATCTTTTCAGGCTCTGTGTCAACAACCATACTAAAGCTGTTTGTCTTCTTATCCACCCTGAATGATTCCTTCCTTTTTATATCTCCGAAATGCAGCGTTACAGGCACATCCATCACATAGGCCTTTTCACCCTGAGCTATGTCGAAGCTCACCTCGAATTTATTGCCCTTACGCACTGCCTTTACGTTCTTGAATCGGAGTTCGGGAAGACCCTTTTCATCAAGCCACTGTCTGAAAAACCATTGCAGATCCTTTCCATAATTCCTCTCAAGTATAGCTCTCAAATCATCCCATGATGCCTTTTGGAATGCCTTCTCTTTTATGAAATTTCTTAAAGACCTGTAAAAAACATCTTCTCCTGTCATCTTCTTAAGCATATGGAATATCATTGCTGCCTTGCCGTAGCCTATTGCCCTGGATGCAAAGCCAACCCTGCCCCTGAATTCCCTGACGGGAAATTCGTTCTTCTCATTTACATAACTTTCATAATCTACCAATGCCTGCTTCCTGTATTCCCATCCCCTGCCCTTTTGTTCTTCGTAGAGATGGTCTGCAAGATATGTTGTCAGGCCTTCTGTCCAGTTACCCTTTTCATAATCAGCATATACAAGATTTCCAAACCACTGATGAAGTATCTCATGACCCAGGGATGCCTCTACAATAAAGGAGAGCTTCACAACATCCTGTCCGAGCAGGGTATATGTCGGCATCGAAAGACCTGTTGGCAGAAAGTTTTCGACTATGGAAAACCTCTTGTAAGGATATTTGCCGATAATGCCTTCGTAAAGCTTGAGGTATTTTTTTGTGTATTCTATGTATTTTTTAGCAAGTTCAATATCCTCTTGGAAGAAATAGGCAAGTATTTCAATATCGTTAAAACTGCCCTTTATTATTTTATAGCGCTTTGCAGCGACAAGGGTTATGCCGTCAATAGGATGCGGAAATTCAAAAATAAATTCGGCGCTGCCGTTTTTTGTGTTTTTGATAATGCCTTCCGCCTCTGATACGGCCTCGTAGCCCTCAGGAAGGATTGCCTTAAGCCTGTACTTAAAAAGTCCGTCTATCTGCGGATACCATTGTCCCGTCAGTGATATGCCCTTCTCTCCAACTACGTTATTGTTATCCCTGAATGCCCCTTCATATCTTATTTCTACAATAGCGTTATCAACTCCCGGAATTTTCAATATTCCATTCCGGATATCAAACGGCATGCGCTGTTTATTAATGCTTACATCAAGAATCTTAAGCTGTCCTGTATTAACAGTTATATTCTTTGACCTTGCAGCAATCTCTGCAATGCCAATTATCTTTGCATTTTGAATATCAAAGGAAACATTCAGATAGTATTCGGGCAGTTCAGACGCGAATGCAAAGACAGGCAGGAATAAAACAATGATTATTAAAAGTCTTCTCAGCATTTTTAAATTATACAATACATCCGGAGACATTATAATATATGAAATATGACGGACTGTTGCCGGATTAAGGCAAGATTCACGGGTCGGTCAGAATAGGGGCTGAAGACGACACGAAGTGGAGCGGATATCCCCGCCCTGAGAACTTGTAGTAATAAATATAATATATAGAAATAACATTTACACTCCACATAGGTAGTTTAATATTGCCGAAAGACAGCGACAGTCCTTTCTATAGGATATTTTAAACATCAGTCGTTCATTATAGTAGAATATAAATAATGAGCACAGGCGAAGAAAAGGCATGGCAGAATCTGAGCAATCTTGACACCTCCGACGTATGTAAAAGGACAGGCGTCAGCTATAATAGCGAAGATGGCGCTTACATATTAAGATCATTCGGGATGGATTTCTCAGTTCATCCCGGCAAGAGAGAGATTAAAAACATTCAGCCTGAAGGAGAGATAATTCTCAAGAAATACAGCTATTTCTTCAATCTATCCGCTTTATGCTATCTCATCAACTCAAGAGACATTCCCCTCTCAGGAAAACTTGTCAAACCTGTTGGGCTTAAAGGCGGAGAGATTTTTTTCAGGGGCAGCCACGTGCTTCCGCTGGAGAAGATTGCTGAAAAGTACGGCAGTGATAAGGCAGGTTTTATTGAAAAAGGCAAAAACTTCAATGGGAATACCATGAATTACGGCGACGCATCCATTGAACTCCTGCCCCTGCCCCGAATCCCTGTAACTTTAATCCTCTGGCTCTCTGATGATGAGTTCCCTTCAAGGGCTGACCTGCTCCTTGATTCAACCTGCGAACAGCACCTGCCGCTTGATGTTATATGGTCAATCGCAATGATGTCTGTGCTGGTGATGATGTGAATTAGAGTTAAAAGTTGAAAGTTAAAAGTTAAAACTGATGAGCAGAAGACTTATAGAAAAAATAGATAAACTTTTATTAAAAGAAAAAGGCACGATATTTAAAGATCCCGGCGGCAGGATTAATGTCTGTCTTGTTTATCCGAATATTTATCATGTCGGAATGTCAAATCTCGGATTTCAGGGGATATATACGCTTCTTAACGACAGGAGCGACACATTATGCGAAAGGGCATTTCTGCCTGATGAGGATGATATTGACGAGCATGTCAGGACAGATACAAAGCCCTTTGCTCTTGAATCAAAAAGGCCTCTGAATAATTTTGATATTCTGGATTTTTCGGTTTCATTTGAAAACGATTATCCTAATATCTTA
>DOHC01000002.1 GCA_003535475.1 Nitrospiraceae bacterium | reverse complement strand
CGCCTTTATTGATAAAAAAATTTGCATGCATTCTGCTTACTTCTACGCCTCCAATCCTCATTCCCTTGCAGCCTGCTTCATCTATCAGCCTTCCTGAAGATGCGCCTTCAGGATTCCTGAATATGCACCCTGCCGACATCTCTGACAGCGGCTGCGTCTCGCGTTTCTGCTTAAGAAAAGAATTTATCCTTTTTGCTACGTCTTCTTTCACATCCTTTCTCAGCCTCATGTTTGCGCTCAGGATAACAGTATCTTCAGGTATCTTTGACGCCCTGTATTCAAGCCCGAGTTCAGAGGCGCTCATCTCGTATATCCCCTTATCAGGGTTCATCATCCTCACAGAGACAAGCGCATTTTTTATTGAATAGCCGAATGCTCCTGCATTCCCTGCGATTGCGCCTCCGACAGAGCCGGGGATGCCGACAAGCCCTTCAATGCCTGAGTATCCGTGCTCTTTTGAAAAACTCACAAGTTTCTGAAGCGGTGTCCCTGCCTCAGCAAAAAACATGACTATATCTTTCTCTTCCTTTGCAATATCGCTGCGCCTGAAATTCTTTAATGAAATAACCACTCCATATATCCCTCCGTCTTTCACAAGGATATTAGTGCCTCCGCCAACTGTTACAAAAGGGATGCGTTCTTCATTCAGAGCATCAAGAGTGTTTTCCAGAGACACCGTGTCCTGCGGACATGCAAAGACATCTGCAGGGCCGCCTATTTGAAGATATGTATGCGACCTCATCGGCTCCATGAACTTCACCTCGCCTGAAAAGCTGTCCGGAGAGATTATCTTCCTCCACAAACGTTCATCCACTATGGATTGCTTTTTATTTGCCATCTCCCCTGTCCTTTATTCTCTTTAATATCTCCTCACCGAGTTTCCAGACATCTCCTGCGCCGAGAGTGAAAACCACGTCTCCGCTTTTCAATCTCACAAGAAAATTGTTCATGAGTTTCTCCTTGTCGGGAAAATAAGCAGCATCCTCATGCCCTGTCTTTTTGATGCGCTCAAGCAGCGCATTGGAATCAATGCCATCTATCGGCTTCTCACCTGCAGAATATATGTCCATCAAACAAAGAATGTCAGCTTCAGAAAAACAGAATGTAAACTCATCCATAAGGTCTTTGGTCCTCGTATATCTGTGAGGCTGGAATATAACAAACAATCTCCCTGCGCCCTGCCTGGTAAGAAGCCCATCCTTTGCCGCATTCAGAGTCACTTTTATTTCCGTGGGATGATGTCCATAGTCATCAAAAACCTTTATCCCTTTTTCTTCTCCTTTTAATTCAAATCTCCTCTGTATCCCGCTGAATTTTTTCAGAGCCTCTTTTATTACGCCTGCCTCTATCTTCAATTCCCTTGCAACTATTATTGCTGCGAGACTATTGAGGATGTTATGCACACCGGGCACAGGCAGGCTGAAATTGCCGAGATTTTCCCCTTTATACACGACATCAAAACTCACTGTCATAAACCCTTTCTTTATATCAGCAGCATACACATCAGAATCGGATGAGAGTCCATAAGTAATATATCTCCTGTGCACATAAGGCAGCAGCTTACGAAGCTCATCATTTTCAATGCACACTATTGATACCCCATAAAACGGAACCTTATTTATGAATGACAGAAAAGCATCTTTCAATGAATCCATTGTCTTAAAAAAATCCATGTGTTCCCTGTCTATGTTTGTTACGACCGCGATGGTCGGAGAAAGCCTGAGGAATGAACCGTCGCTCTCGTCAGCTTCTGCAACAAGGAAATCTCCCTGCCCCAATCTTGCATTGCTTCCTGTAGACCTGAGCTTTCCTCCTATAACAACTGTAGGGTCAAGGCCGCCGCTTGCAATCACTGTTGCGATTAACGAAGTCGTTGTTGTCTTGCCATGCGCGCCTGCAACCAGTATCCCGTATTTCATCCTTGCGAGTTCAGCGAGCATCTCAGCTCTCGGGATTACAGGGATTGATTTTCTTTTTGCCTCAACCACCTCGGCATTGTCCTTAGAAACAGCAGAAGATATAACCACAACATGTGCGTCATCGACATTTTCGGCTCTGTGTCCTATATATACTTTTATGCCGAGGCTGTTCAGCCTGTTTGTCGTATCAGATTCCTTAACATCCGAGCCTGTGACTTCGTAGCCGAGATTATGAAGCACCTCTGCTATCCCGCTCATCCCTATTCCTCCGATGCCGACAAAATGGATTATTCTGTATTGCTCAAACATATCTCTTCACCCATTCACCTTTTCTTTATAAGGCTCATCGCAATATCAACTATTCTCTGAGCAGCATCAGGCATGCCTACGGATCTGCTTTGCCTTTCCATCTCATGCCTCAACTCTTTGTTCGCATAAAGTTCTCTGATATTTCCCGCCAGAATTTCTCCTGTTAATTCATGGTCAAGTATCATCCTTGACGCCTTAAGTTCAAGAAGCTTGCCTGCATTAAGCTCCTGATGATGTCCTGCTGCATAGGGATAAGGGATTAAGATTGCAGACTTGCCAATAG
>DOHC01000196.1 GCA_003535475.1 Nitrospiraceae bacterium | reverse complement strand
GGAAGGAAACAATCATGCTTTTTTCAATGAGACAGGAGAGGTCATACGGACATGTCCTTCATGCACAGCCATAGCGCTTTTTAACCAGGCGAACAACTGCCCGAGTTTTGGCGGGGGATTCAAAGGAACATTAAGAGGTGCAGCTCCCATTACGACTTTTGCGCACGCTAAGACACTTAGAGAAACTATCTGGTTGAATATTCTTGATGAAATCTGGATTGAAAGAATATTTACTGAACCAAAACAGAAACAAGTAAAGCCTGTATGGGTTGATCCCATTCAAAAGAATGCGACTGTTTATTCTCACAAAATAGGCATCTTGCGAGGTCTTTTTTGGCAACCGGCTCATATCGAAGTTAACTGGATTGTTGAAGAAAATGCTTGCGATGCATGTGGTGAAATCTCTTTAATCCATGCAACTGGTTTTAGCAAGGAGAAATATTCTTATGAACTTAATGGTATCTGGCCTCATCCTCATGGGCCGCGTGCATGGAAAATTGAAAAAGGTGTGAGAAACGAGCGATTTGCTTCTTTTCGAAACATTGCTCCGGCATGGACCCAGCTAAACGAATTTCTCATCTTTCATGAATCAGACGATAGCGGACAAATACCAGCAACCGTTATTAGCCGATTCAGAGACGCCTCTACAAAGGATAATCTTTCACTTATAGTCGGCGGATACAGGACAAAACAGGCATCTGTATTACAACGTCGCCATGATTTGATCAGCATGTCAGCAGGCTGGGCAGGAAATCTGACAGCGGTAGAAAGTTTAATTAGTCTGGCTCTGGAATTCAAAGAGCACATCAGAAAAAAAATATATGGGTTTGGCAAGAAGGTCGGAGTCCCCGGCCTTGCTGGTAGAGCTGAAGAACTTTTTTATCAAAGGTCTGAATATCTGATTCACGCAAGGCTACGCAAAATGAACTGGAGAGAAGCTGCATCTGAATCCAGCAAAATGTATGAGGAGTTGAGATTAGTTTGCGAAGCTGTCTTTGAAGAGACAACTGCATCGTATAAAAATGACCCAAAAATGATAAAGGCGCTCATAACAAGCAGAAAGACGCTTGCTGGCGCGATGAATAAATTGAAACCAACAAGTTAAGAAAGGAGGGGTGTCAATGATTGGAAATGAGCAACAGAAAAGCGAACTCCCAGATTTTGTCGGGATTAAGAAATACTTTGATACCCGGCTATCTTCCGGCCAACGTAAAGATTTGAAAAAAGCAAACAGCCCTGATGACCTTACCTTGATTCCTGCATATTACCAGCTTATCAAAAACTTTATCCCCACAGGTAAATGGTCAAGAGAAAGGTGGAGACAGGTCGTTTATTTGATGCCATATGCAAGTCATTCGGAGAAGACTCCGAATCTTGGAGTGCTTTTGGCAAGAGCCGGAGTACGAGAAGCGCGGCTATTTCAGATTATTCGTTCCGAATATCCAAATGATTTCATCCAGCTTCGGCGGATTCTTCAGCAAATAAAACCTTCTGTCAATTGGCAGCATTTCGGGAAGCAGCTTTTCTTTTGGCTGGATGGTCAGGAGATGCATAAACAGGGATGGGCTAAAAGACAGATTCTGGAAGACTATTATTTATCAAAAAAGTAAACCAAACTAAAAGGAGACCGTCATGAGTGAAAAAAATTATCTAAATCTTCACGTTATCATTTCCCATAGCCCTTCATGTCTGAATCGGGACGATATGAATATGCAGAAGTCTGCGATATTCGGTGGGGTGCGGCGTGTGAGGATATCAAGTCAGAGTTTAAAAAGGGCAATGAGGACAAGCGGCTATTTTAAAGATTTTCTCGGCGCGCCTTCTGTCAGAACGAGGAACCTCGAATTATTAAAAGAGAAGTTCATCGACGAGTTGAAGCATGATTTTGAAGAGTCAATTATAAGAGAAACGATAGAGCGATTCGCAAAAGCATCAGTCGCTGCACAAGAGAACGATACTGAAGAAGCGATGGAATCCGACGAAGATGAAGCTGTTGAAGAAACCGGTAAAGCTTCGAAAAAGATAGCGTGCGCTCCGTGGGTTGTTGATGAAATCAGAGTATTATGCGGAATTCTTGCAGGTATAAAACTATCAGCAGATGAACTCAAAAAGGCAGAGGACACATTTAAAAAGCAAAAAACGAAAAAGAAGAAGTCACTACAGGAAATCAAAGACGATATGTTAAACAAGAAAATTGATAAAGCTGTCAAGGAGAAAGCCGAGGCAGTCAAAAACGCTTGTGCCAGTGCGCGCGATATTGCGTTGTACGGTCGCATGGCGACATCAGGCTTGATGACAACTATTGACGGTGCTGTATCGGTTGCACATTCCATAACCACCCATGCTGTTGACGCAGATATCGATTGGTTCACAGCAGTAGATGATCTTGTGCCTCTTGGGTCAGCCCATCTCGACACCCAGGAGTTCAGTTCAGGTGTCTTTTATCGGTATGCTAGTATAAATCTTAAGCAGATTCAAATGAATCTTGGTCTCATGCCGGACATAAAGGCAGAGGAAACAACCGAAGGCCGTAAAAAGGCTCTTGAGATTTCTGCTCATCTCCTCCATCTATTGGCAACGGTTGTCCCCAGCGCAAAACAGAGGTCTTTTGCTGCCTTCAATCCTTCTGACTTTGTTATGGCTTCGTTCAGTGACATTCCGATTTCCGCTGCTAATGCATTTGAAACTCCGGTTGAGCTTGAAAAACCAGGAGGATACTTGCAACCTTCAATCAAGGCTTTTGATAACTACATTACCCGGGTCTATGAAGGATATGGCCTTAATGATAAAAAGGCTATCTTTTCTCTCTGGAACACAACACTTGAACAGAAGAAAGAGAAACTTGAATATGTTAAGGAATGGGTACGCAATGATGGCAAGGACAAGAAGTGAGAGGTGACAACTATGAACGAATATCTGATCTTGCGTCTAAAAGGAGTTTTACAAAGCTGGGGCGGGCACACCTTTGAAGACTTTAGACCCAGCAATCTGTTCCCTACACGGAGCGGGCTTGTCGGACTTCTTGCCGCCTGCCTCGGTATTGACAGAAAGGACATAGAAAAACAAAAGGCTTTAACGGACAGTTTTCTATATGCAGTACGAGTGGATAATATGCCTTTCCGGTTTTACAAGATTACAGATTTTCATACTGTCTTAAAAGCTCGCAGGGTAAGCGGCAAAGCAGGCGATGATCCTGTTGTTTCACGGCGAGAGTATCTATGCGATGCCTCTTTCACTGTCGCCATGAGGTTCTCGGATAGAGCAGCCTTCGATTCTCAAAGAATTGTTAAGTTTTTGCAGAAGCCTGTATTCACTCCTTTTCTCGGTCGTCGCTCTTGCCCTTTAAGCGTACCTCCATTTCACTCAGTTGTTCAAGCTGAATCGCTCATCGAGGCTTTATCCCAGGTTGATCCCTGTTGTGGAACGATTTATAGCGAAGTAGACAAGAACGATAATCATTTTATCGTGCGAGATGTCCCTCTGTGTAACGGGAAGCGGCAGTTTGCAACAAGAACAGTTTATATCCATTCACCCGGAGGATTATATGTATCTGAGTGAG
>DOHC01000140.1 GCA_003535475.1 Nitrospiraceae bacterium | reverse complement strand
CCAGTTCCTTGTAGATGCTGAGAAGGAATACATAGGGAAAATCAAAAATGGAGAAACTCTCAAAGATATAGAGACATTGAGACAAAGGAAAGACGGCACAATAATTGAGGTCAGCCTGACACTTTCACCCATAAAAGATACCGCGGGAGAGGTTATAGGCATAAGCGGAATAACAAGGGATATCTCTGAGAGGAAACGCGTTGAAAAAGAGCTTATAAGAAGGAATCAGGAACTCTCAAGATTATTCTTTATAAGCTCCGCTATGAGGGGCACCCTTGAGCTCGACAGACTGCTCAGGATGATATTGACTGCAGTTACAATGAGCGATGGTCTTGGTTTCAACAGGTCAATACTCTTTCTTATTGATGAAAAGAAAGAGGTTATAAAGGGGGCGATGGGTGTCGGCCCTGCAAGTCCCAATGAAGCATGGGAAATATGGGAGAAACTCTCCATAGAGAGAAAAACGCTTCCGGATATCCTGCACGACATAGAAACCGGCCCTCTGAGAAAGGATTCTTTTCTTGACAGGTTAAGCATGAGAATGGAGCTTTCGCTTAAAGACGAGACAATACTTAGCCGTGCAGTTAAGGAGAAAAAAGCTTTTAACATCCTTGATGTCAAGGACGAACCGATGGCTGAGGCTGTTCTTATTCAGCAGCTCGGAACCCAGGCATACGCTGTAGTGCCTCTTATCTCAAGAGACAGGGTTATAGGAGTATTGTGGGTGGATAACATTTTTACGAGGCGTTTGATTGGCGATGAGGATATGAAGTTCCTGATAGGTTTCTCAAATCAGATTGCGAGCGCTGTGGAAAATGCAAGGCTTTTTGATCAGGTGGCGCGTGCAGAGGCAGAACTTGAAAATATTTTCAGGTCTATATCCGATATGGTTTATATTACTGATGAGGACTATACGATAAAGAATGTAAACAAGGCAGTGATTGACAGAATCGGGAAATCCGCAGGAGAGATAATAGGAGAAAAATGTTACAGGATATTCCACGGGATGGATGAACCGTTTCCTGAGTGCCCTCATCACAAAACTGTTCAGACGATGGAGGCATATATAGAAGAGGTCAAAGATTCGCATCTCGGAGGAACGTTTCTGACATCAGTCTCTCCTATATTTAACACAATGGGAGAGTTCACGGGAACTGTTCATGTGGTCAGGGATGTTACCGAGTTGAATAACCTGAGAGAGAAATTAGTTGCAACAGAGAGGATGGCCGCCCTGGGCGAGGTCGCTGCAAGGGTTGCGCATGAAATTAGAAATCCGCTTGTATCGGTCGGAGGTTTTGCAAAAAAACTCGAAAAGAAACTTGACGGGAACCTGAAAGAGTATGCAGGTATTATAGCGAGAGAGGTGGACAGGCTTGAAAGCATCCTCCGTGAGATACTCGGGTTTGTCAAAGAAGCCAGGCTGATGAAAGAAAAGGTTAATGTCGGAGAGCTTGTTGACGACATGATATTGCTCATGCAGACACAGATAAGGGAAAGGGGGATTAAAGTTCTTAAGGAAAAAGGAGAGACGCCTCAGATTTATGTGGATGCCAACAGGATAAGAGAGGCATTGCTTAATATATTTAATAATGCAGTTCAGGCTCTGGCAATTCACGGCGTAATCACCATGAAGACATATGCAGCAGGCAGTAATGCAGTCATAGAGATAAGCGATACAGGCCCCGGCATAGAAGAAAAAGATCTGCCTTTTATCTTTGATCCATTCTACACAACGAAGTCATCCGGCACAGGTCTTGGCCTTGCAATCACTAAAAAGATTATAGAAGAGCATAAAGGGAAGATAGAGGTTGACAGCGCACCCGGCAAAGGGACAACATTCAGAGTGTTTTTGCCGGGTTAGAAGTTTTATTTGCAAGGGAGTAAAATTTTTTAAAGGAGGGCATATGAAGAAAGTGCTGGTTGTAGATGACGACATTCATATTCAGAAGCTTTACAAGGAAGAGCTGGAAGAAGAGGGGTACGAAGTTATTGTGGCAGGCAGCGGCGTCAAGGCAATGGAGCTATTCATTCAGGAAGACCCGGATCTTGTTACGCTTGATATATTGATGCCTGATGTGGACGGTATAAAACTTCTTAGGCAAATGAAAGAAAAGAAACCAAGGCTTCCTATAATAATGTCTACGGCGTATGACTACAGGGACGATTTTGCTGTCTGGGCTTCAGAGGCATATATCGTCAAATCAGCAGACCTTAACGAGCTGAAAAAAACAATAAGGACGCTTCTGGCCAAAAAGTAATGTCACAGATAATAAAGGCACAGTCTCCGGTTTATGGCGCTTATATAATTGCGCGTGACAGCGGAGTAATTTTTATAAAAGGAGCTATTCCGGATGAGATTGTTGAAGTTTCTATCAGCGAAAAGAAAAGAGATTACTCCATCGGCGCGGTTACAAATGTTATTGAGCCCTCTCCTTACAGGATAAATCCTCCATGCCCTGTATTCGGCACATGCGGAGGATGCCATTTTCAATTTATATCTTACGAAAGACAGGTCTCAATGAAGGAGGAGATACTTCTTGATTCTGTTAAGAGGATAGGCAGGCTGGAAGCGCCGTTGTCCCCTGCTCTTACGGATAGGGATTACAACTATCGTTACAGGGGACAGTTTAAAATTTCACGGGAAGGCAAGATAGGCTTTTATAAAGAGGGCACAAGGGATGTTGTGCCTGTTGAGGAATGCCCTCTGATGATAAACGAGATTAATCGCATTGTGAGGGAGCTGAATAACAGGAAATTATCAGGGATCAAAGAGATACATATCTCTTGCGGAGATGCTGCAAATGCATTGATTAAGTCAAAGCTTGCAGCAGAGGATATTGAGGAAATAATGAGCGGTGCGGGATTTTCAGGCATTGCATTTGAAAACGGAGAGTCAACAGGCAGGGATTACATAAGGCTTGACCTTAACGGGCTTCAGTACACTGTTACTCCATGGAGCTTTTTTCAGGCGCACTGGAATCTTAACAAAAAGGTTGTTGAATTAATAACAAATGAACTGCAGCCATTGGAAAACATGCGTGTCCTTGACCTTTATGCCGGAGCCGGCAATTTCTCCATGCCGTTGGCGGCATATGCATCTCAGGTTGTCGCTGTTGAAGAAAACCGGCATGCAGCAGATGACGGGCAGAGGAATGTAAAATTAAACAGCATAAAAAATTGCAGATTCATTAATTCATCGGCAGAGAAATACAGGATTCATGAAAAATTTGATATTGTGATGCTGGATCCTCCAAGGCAAGGACTGCATCCTGATGTTGCAAGGAAAGTCCTCGATTCGTCTCCGGGGAAAATTGTTTATATCTCCTGCAATCCTGCGACTCTTGCGAGGGATTTGAGGAAGTTCAGCGTAAGATACAATCTTGATTCCCTCCGCATGATAGATTTCTTATNNCCAATGGAAGGCATTAGTCTCTTCTGTCAGAATTTATCCGCTTTACCTTCAATGGAGGTATATTTATCGCCTGTTTTATAAGCCTGTATGCACCTCTCAAAATATTCACCGGGGCTGTAATCAATGTCTATACCGCCGATGAGGCGGGTCTTCATAGTTTTGAAGTCTTGCCTGTATTTTGAAAGCAGTCCCAGCGAAGCGTTACGCTCTGGCGGTCATATCCGTTTCTATCTCGCCAGCCGTCGGAATGCGTGTTATTCAAATCAAGCCTGAAGCCGTTATTCCCCCATGTATTGCCTCCGCTTGCAAGCAGCCTGTACCAGCCATAGCTGCCTATCTCAGGATTTATCTCTATTTTGGGTTTGAGCGGTGATGGACGGGTCAAAACATTGATAGTCCCGCCAATTGCATCGCTTCCATAAAGCGCGGTAGATGGCCCTTTTGTTACCTCTACGCGTTCTGCTCCGGGAATATTTATTTCGTATAATGCGTTGTGATTAAAAAAACCTGTTGATCTTATTGGAATACCGTCTTCAAGAAAAAGATAAACAGGGTTTGTTGTCAGCGGCTGACGGATTGAAGTAATATGTCCTTCGCCGGCTGTCACTTTAATCCATACGCCGGGAATGCGATTCATTATGTCCGAAGGGTGAGAAGGTTTTGTATCTTTTATCTCTTTCTGTTTTATCACCCCTGTTGTTTGTGGTTTCTCCTTCAAAGGCTCTGCCTCTCTTGTCCCTGTTACAACTACCTCTTCAAGCTGCTCTGCCTTTTTCTCCTCTCCAAAATACTGCTGCAGCACAGCAATATCAGCAGTAACACCGATAAAAAAATCCTCATCCATTCCTCCGAATGAAATATTTATTTTTAAAAAATCTCTGAGGATTTTAAGGATGGGGGCTTTGCCCCCATCCTATTATCTGATTACCTCCGGAACCTTGCTTGTATGGCACTCGCCGCAGTTATGCTGTGCTGTTATTCCATAGCTTCCGGCCGGCATTGTGCCTTTTGTGTGGTATTTGCCGTCTTTCCAGTCATTCAACATTTTTACAGTTTGGTATGCCACGCTTGCTGTAAGCCTTGCACACCTGTCTTTTCTCTCCGCACTGCCGAGGGATTTGTTTGCAGCCTTCATCCATTTACCTACAGATACATGGCAGAGGGGCGAGTTGCTAACGGTTTT
>DOHC01000163.1 GCA_003535475.1 Nitrospiraceae bacterium | reverse complement strand
CGTCGGCGGCGCCGCGCTCGCCGGCGACGGTGGAAAAGCGCAGGAAACAATCGGTTTTCTTACCCACGTTGGAGAAAATCTTCGCCTTGGTGTACCTCGTGATTTCTTGGGTGACAGTAAAGGTGCCATAGGCGCCTGATCCCTTGGCGTGCATGCGGCGTTCGGGAATCACCTCCCGGTCAAAGTGGGCCAGTTTTTCTAGGAACCAGACATCCTGCAAGAGTTGCGGCCCTCGCGGCCCAGCGGTCAAGACATTCTGGTTGTCGACTACAGGTGCGCCGGCTCTGGTGGTCAGTTTTTTCTTTTTTGACATTTGAAACCTCCTGATTTAGTCCTCAGCCATACACTGACTAAGAAACGTTTAAAATTTCTGTTCCAACGGAACATTGTTTTTCGCGATAATCTCTAACACACTATTTGGCTCTTTTCCTCTTCATCTGCCGTCGTTAATATTCGTCACATTTAACCTGGAAATAATTTGATTCGTGATCGCAGGAAGGGCATTTCTCCGGCGGAGTTTCCCCTTCATGGACATAACCGCATTTTCTGCATACCCAGTAGGATTTTTTGTCTTTTCTGAATACGGTATTGTCTTGTACTTCTTTTAGGAGTTTCTTGTATCTCTCTTCGTGATGTGCTTCTGCTTTGGCGATTGCCAACAGGCGTTTGGCGATGACCGGAAATCCCTCTTTTTCGGCAATTGCCGAAAATTCAGGATACATTTTAGTGTATTCATGATGTTCTCCACCGATCGCTGCCTTGAGATTGTCGGCAGTGGTCCCGAGGGTTGTCGGAGCCGTTGCTTCAACTATTATTTCATCCAGGTTCTCTCCCTGTTTTTGTTTGAGTTCATTGATCAGCCTGAACAGCCATTTGGCATGTTCCCGCTCATTGTCCGCTGTAATAAGGAATAGCTCTGAAATCTGATCAAATCCCTCCTTCTGTGCAATCTTTGCATAAAAGGTATAGCGATTCCGCGCCTGACTTTCTCCGATAAATGCCTTCGTCAGGTTTTCCATAGTCTTTTTCATATAACCTCCTCGAAAAAAATGTTAACGCACCAAAACAGCTTCAAATACATAAGCTTGCCGATAGTCTCTATATCGTCATATGTCACCTCCTTTCACTGTCTATACATTTTATAATTAGGAATAATTCCTAATTAAGCAGAAAATTTTTTTACCGCCTTTTTTGTTTGCACTCCTTGCAGTAACCGTGATATTCAAAGCGCGTATCAAACGTCTTAAATCCTGTTGTTTTCTCAATCTCCTCAAAGGAGACAGGCGCCAGATCCTCAAAGTCCTCAATCTTCCCGCACTGCATGCATATCAGGTTGAGATGGTCAGATACGTTGGAGTCATATCTGTTTGACTTATCATAAAAGTCTATCTCCATTATCAACCCCTCCCGTTTTAACAGGTTAAGGGTATAATAAACCGTTGACATACTTATCTTGGGGTTTCTTTCCCGTGCTTTCAATAATAAATCATTGGCACTGGGATGGCTTTTGTCACTGGAAAGGATGTAGATAATCTCAATCCTCTGTGGAGTGAGTTTAAAGCCCCTTTCCCTGAGCTTGGTTATAATTTGTGTCCTGATCTCTTTTGATTTTATGGCAACCTCCTAATTCGGAACGATTCTTAATTATATGTCTGGCCCTTTTATTTGTCAAGATAACGGCGAGTTGAGCGTGGGCACGAACCTGCTGAAAGCCGAAGGCTTTATTGCAGGTGTAGTGTCGACGCTCGAACGACTTGTTAGAGACGCGCGAGTCAGCGCGCGGAGCGTTTTCAGCGATAGTTAATTTTTTATTATTAATTTTCAAATTCATTTTATTATTGTTTTATTTTATTATTTTGTCGCTGAAAAACAAAGTCGTAAGAGCGTCTCTTTACGCTCAACTCGCCGTAAGCGACGCGCGCAGCGCGTCGCTTACAATTAATATCCGAGCCTTCGCTTTTTCCGATAATTTGGAACAATATAGCACAAAACGAAATATTAAAAAAGTTAAAAAATTAATAGAATTGACATGCCGGGTTTTGTAGTGTTTCGTATTATGTCGTCATTCCCGCATGTCGTTAGCGGGAATCCAGCAGTTTTTAATCTCTGGATGCCCGATTGAAGCCCTCGGGCATGACAGACTTGAGTGAATACTATTGTGAGACAGTTAGTAAAACTAACAAGTGAAAAAGTTTTTTTAAGATGCTCTTTGTTCCTGAAGTTTTTCCTGCACCCAAAGATTAATCAAAGTGTCGGCAGGCACGCCACGCTTTTGAGCGATAGCCTGAATTTTTTCAGAAAGCATTTTGTCAACAGCGTAGTAAGTAACCTCTGACTCAATATCTACTTCAAATGATACTTCTCTGGTTTTATCCCAAAATTCCGATAAATCATGGGTGTCCCAAAACTCACCGATTTCCTTGTAAGATGTTGCCTCTGATACCGAACTTTTATGTTTTCTCATATAGTTTCCCTAATATCATCAAACCAGAGAAGCCCCTTAATTATCAAATCATTGTCTCCGCAATAGACATGTTTTATTTTACCATTTTATTCAGAACAATATAGCACAAAATTGTTTCACGTGGAACAATTTATACCGGCGGCTCGAAACGGCTCTTTACGCAACATGGAGCAGAGCTTGTCGCCCGGCATGTCCGGCATATCAAGGTCAATTATGATTAAATCTGCCTTTTCGCTTTTGTGTATAGAGAGAATTTCCTGAGAGGAAGCGGCGGTAAATATCTGGATGTTGGCTCTGCTTAAGATGTTTTCCCCTGATACAAGATACTTCAGAGAGTCGGTTATGAGTATCTTTTTCAAATATCCCTCCTTCCCATACCTGAATGCAGGGTAATCTGTTGCTATTATAGCACTATTTACATGTGTTAAGAGGGGACAATCTTTTCGCTTATTTAATTTATGATAAGCAGGCTTGCCTTTCGTTTCCTGCGAGATTTTTCGACAGTTCTAAACTCATTCCGCTACATCCTCGAAACTCACCCTTTGGGTTCAGACAGTCGAGGCTGTGGCCGCTTCATTTCGCTAAGAACTATTACCTAAAAATCCCGAAAGTCACTCAAAACAACCCTGCTTATCACCGGTAATAGTCCACAGTTTCTTGACCCCGTTAGAACGCAATTCCCGATGTAAGAGCATTCTAACGGGGTTGACTTTTTCATGAAAGATAGTGTTTAATAAACATTCCGGAGGTAACAAAATTATGTACGCAATTATAGAAACAGGTGGAAAGCAATATAAAGTCTCATCAGGCGATACAATAAAGGTGGACAAGATGGCTGAAGAAGCCGGCGCTGCCGTGATGCTGGATAAAGTGATTGCAGTAATCGGGGATGAGCAGAACAAAAAGAATAAAATAGGCGCACCTTATGTAAAGGGCGCTGAGGTGAAGGCTGAGGTAATAGGCGCTGTAAAAGGAGAAAAGGTCATTGTGCATAAGCAGAGGCCAAGAAAGGTGTACAGAAAAACCAATGGCCACAGACAGCAGTACACAGCACTGAAGATAAACGAGATAGTAATCGGAGGATAATGAGATGGCACATAAAAAAGGCGTAGGAAGTTCAAGAAACGGCCGTGACAGCGAGTCTCAACGTCTCGGCGTTAAGATATACGGAGGGCAGGTAGTCCGTGCAGGCAATATCATTGTAAGGCAGAGGGGCACAAAGTTCCATCCGGGTTTTAATGTCGGAAAAGGAACTGATGACACTCTGTTTGCAAAGGTTGACGGCAAGGTTGCTTTTGAAAGGAAGAACCGCTCAACGCTCAAGATAAGTGTATATCCGATAACAGAGCCTGCAGTAGAAACAGCAGCAAGTGTTGCTTAAGTTTTCTTATCCGCAGAACTGATTTTCGCTTTCTGCCGATATTTTTCGACAGTTCTAAAGCTCATTTCGCTACATCCTCGAAACTCACCCTTCGGGCTCAGACAGTCGAGGCTGTGGCCGC
>DOHC01000261.1 GCA_003535475.1 Nitrospiraceae bacterium | reverse complement strand
ATTAAACAAGTATAAATTTACATGGCACGTAGAGAATTATTCGATGGGGCACGGTAATTACCTGATCAGCGAGCATACAGGTATCAGAATGAAGCACGGATCATATGACGGACGGCAAGAGGTTGAAACAAGGTTCGAGATACGTTTTGATACTTACGCAAAGGAAATGTACCCTTACAAGAACTATTCTCCCTCAGACGCGATAGAAGACTCAAATGATACGGGCCATGCTTTTCAGAGTATGGATGTTACTATGAGATTTAATGACGAAAAAGAAGGTGTGGAGCTGAAATTTACTGAAAAGCCTTCTGAGGAAATCATGGCATCTCTCCGTATTGCCGGATTCAGATGGAGCAGAGCTAAAAGGCTCTGGTATGCAAAACAGAGTGAGAGAACGATTGCCTTTGCAAAAAAACTCTGCGGAAAAAAAGATATCTCGCCCGTTGATTTTCAGGAAACACTGGCAGAAGCACCTCTGAATGAGATTAATGTGGAGGAAACAGTACAGATACCAGAGGCAATCAACTCACTTAATGAAGAATTAGTAACGTCATCATTAAATGCCTCAAATGTTCAGACATCTTTTCCAGCCGAGATCGTCTCACAGACGCCTGCACTCACCGAACAGTTGGCAATGTTTTAGGCTCACTTTCCTATGAAAAGGGGGAGACACCGGTTTTTTTGTTATCGGCATCTTCCCCCGCTTTTCCTCCTGATAGCAAAAACTCGACGGTAATATCTAATCAGGTGCAGATAATAGAAGCCAATTCATTGAAAAGAAGGATATGCCTGACTCTATGAGAAAGGAGGTTGCCACTTCCTTACCATGCCTAACGGCAAGGGCATCCGTGGCATAAGTTTGTGTCAACGGGAAAAACAATAAGACTGATTAAAGCAAATTAAACAGGAGGAACAGAATGTCTGACACTATGTCGGATAAAGCAAGAATTCTGGAACGGCTGACTGTGTTTGATGTTTATGGACACCCAAAGCAAGTCGGTAAGGATTTTGTCATGAAGTGCCAATTCCACGAAGAAAAGACGGCCTCGTTTCATATATACACTGACAGCTTATCCTTCAAATGCTATGGATGTAATAAAGCCGGGTCTGTCTTTGACTTCGTCATGGAGAAGGAAAGGGTTTCTTTTCCTGAAGCACTCCGGATACTCGCAGAGAAGGCTGGCGTAGATCTATCTTCGATCTCTAACTCAAACGCAGGTCTGTTTGAGATTAACAGCACAGCTCTTAACTTTTACGTTGAATCACTGAAGAAGAACGAAAAGGCGATGGAGTATCTTACAAAGCAAAGAAGTCTTTTACCTGAATCTATACAGCACTTCAAGATCGGCTGCACAAACGGTGTTCCCCTGGTCAATTATTTGAAAGGCAAGGGTTTCACTGACGAAGAAATTATTAATTCGGGGCTTGGCATGAAAAGAAACGGCGAGATGAAAGATTTCTTTTTCAGAAGGATCATGTTTCCTATTGCCATAAACGGCAGGGTCATCGGATTCAGCGGAAGAGTAACGGGCGATGAAGAACCCAAGTACCTGAATACTTCTACTACCCCTATCTTCCGGAAAAAAGAGATCCTTTATGGCATAGACCCTGTCGCAATCAAGACCGCCGGCTATGCGATAGTGGTTGAAGGGCAGCTCGATGTCATTATGGCGCATCAGTGCGGTTACAGGAACACATGTGCCCCTATGGGAACATCTTTCGGCGAGGGTCATATTAAGACATTGAAGAAATATACAAATTGGGCAATGGTCATCTATGACGGAGATAAAGCAGGAATAAACGCAGCTCAACGCACAGCAAAAATTCTTTTTGATGGAAAAATGAGGGGAGGAGTCGGAATTCTTCCTGAAGGCGAGGACCCGGATTCTTTTCTCAGAAAAGGTGGAACCCTTACCCTAATTATTGAATCTGCAGAACCTTTCTCGTGCTTTCTCACGGACAGATTTAGAGGTACAAAGCAGATGATATTCAATACTTTGATTTTAGACCGCTCATTACATGAGATAGCTGAGTTTTTGGCTTATAGGGGAACGAAAGAAGAAATAGATATGTTCCGGGAAATAGAGGCAAGAGCTCTTCTTGAAAAAGACATTAAAAAGGATCCACTCGTTGTAAGACGCAAGGACATGGAGGTACGAAAACATAACGGATCTCTCGTGTTGCTCACCGGAGGCCGCTTTCTCCTCTCAATCAGAATCAACGTCGAAGACTATAAAAAACAAGCCGAGAATTTAGTTGCAAGTATCCTGAAAATTAAGAGTAAAGCCGGAAGGCGAGGGGATCCGCAAATCAAGCGGGTAGAGATTCGATGAATACTTCCACTTCTCCATATAAACTTTATAAAAGTAGATTTTTTAATGGAGGTAATAGTGTATACAGAAAATCATGATGGAATTTTCAAATACCTCGATTGCAGCACAGTGCATGTACGACCAAAAGACATGGACTTATTAACCACAGCTGAGAGCTTAGTGACCATTCAGCATAAGTATGGAGCTTTCGTAAACGTTCCAAATCCAGATGAAGAAGGTGAAGCCTTATACGACAGGATACGCGAGGAGGGTTTTTCCGAAGACTTTATAAAGATTCTCAATTTCGCCTACGCGAATGATTGCTACTGGATAAACTTTGATGCAGACGGAATTATACATCATGAATTTAACAATTTTTCTGCTTTGTGGGAGACTGAATCTGTAAGCTGCTCCTCTCATGCATGAGCAGTTCGTAACATGTATTGAAAACATGACAAATTTGCGGAAAAGAGTAGGGGAAACCCTCCTTTTCCGCATGCCCCAAAAAAATTTGGGTTTAAAA
>DOHC01000015.1 GCA_003535475.1 Nitrospiraceae bacterium | reverse complement strand
TGGATTCAATACGCTTGTGAGGGATCATGGTGGATATATTGACCTGATTGTTGGCGGTCCACCCTGCCAAGCATATTCCGTCGCGGGTCGCATAAGGGATGAGAATGGGATGAACGACGATTACCGCAACTTCCTTTTTGAAAAGTATGTGGCGCTTGTTGGTCATTTTCGGCCACATGCGTTTATTTTCGAAAACGTGCCAGGTATGCTTAGCGCACGACCGGGAGGGATTTCTATTGCAGGGAAAGTAAGAGAAGCGTTTTCCAAAATAGGATACTCGCTCATCAACGACTTTAACCGGTACGCATTGATTGACGCCTCCGAGTACGGAGTACCCCAGAACAGGAAGCGGCTTGTTCTGTTGGGAATACGCGACAACTCCTTCGATGGTGACCCACAGGAGTTGTTGAAAGATTTTTATACTAGAATACTTCCTGCCCACAAACGCCGGAAAGCGACTGTGGCTGAGGCAATCTTTGACTTGCCAAAGTTCAGGGTGAATAAGGAAAAAGGCAAAAAGCCGTCACATGTTCCCCTGACAACCGAGGTCCCCAATCATGTGCCGAGATATCACAATGAACGGGACATAGCTATATTCAGGGAGCTTGCACTTGATGTGGGCCGGGCAAGCAAAAAGTATGGCAGTGTCGGGGCGCTCAAGAAACTTTACACAGAAAAGACAGGCAAAGACTCAAGTGTACATAAGTATTATGTTTTAGATGCGCATAAACAGAGCAACACGATAGTATCCCATCTGTATAAGGATGGCTTGCGCCATATTCATCCAGACCCAGAGCAGGCAAGGTCAATTACAGTTCGGGAGGCTGCCAGACTGCAATCTTTTCCAGACGATTTTGTGTTCCTTGGTTCGATGGGCGACCAATATAAAATGATTGGAAACGCAGTACCACCCCTGCTTGCAAAGGCGATTGCCTCATCGGTCGCTTCTTTTCTCGCAGATAATTTGGCAAAAGAAAGAAATATCGATATTTCATCATGAAAAATACCTTTGAGAGCGTAGCATATATACGAAAGCTAAATGCCCATGAATTGGGCTATAGAGGTGGTCGGCTAGGAGGAGCCGGCAGGTACTTTTTGGTGTCCAAGGGAGCGGCAGGTTTTTTCCCGCCCTTAAGCGAGGTTATCGTCAATGACAATGTTATTCTCGATGTGATCCCTCCATTTTCTGATGATGTTGTTCTTACAAAGTATGTCTATCACAATGATAGGATTGCCGGCGAGGGGACGAGAAATGAGTACCGACTATATCTGAATACGGGCAATGACCCCGACCGGAATTATTTTCAGCCAGAGGATATTGTTGTTATGGTGAAGGTGTTGGACGCCGAAAACAATCTAACATATAAGATGCTTCGGTATGCTGTTAGTGACCGGGAATATGCGAAACTGAATTCTCTACTTGAAGCAGCTCCTTTAAGCGGGCACACACAGAGCCATGCCCTTATTGCTCTGAAAGAGCTGACCTTCCTTGATGCCTTAAGAAAAATCAAAATTGGCAAGAAAATTATCCCGGAAGAAATTATAAATGAGGCATTTGAGCAGCCAGTTGATCATGCACTTGTAGGTGAGGAGGATAAAGAAGAGGTAACGAGGGTTATAAGGAGTCGGTCTTTCCGAGACCTTGTCCTGTACTTCTATGAGGATAGGTGTGCAATTACTGGCAAGGATCTTCTGATTGATTACAGATTTTTCAGCAATTTAGAAGCTGCGCACATACTTGCAAGAGCGTCTGGTGGAGGTAGCCACCCCTCAAATGGCATAGCTCTTGAGCGCAATCTCCATTGGGCTTTTGATAAGGGATTTTTTACTCTCACGACTGATTACACGGTGGAAATACATCCAGAAGCAATGAGAGTGCCTTACCTTAGCAGCAAGCATGGGCAAGAAATATCTGTGCCGCAGGATGACAGATCAAAACCAAACAAAGGATCCATACACTGGCATCGCGATAATGTATTTGGACTCTTTTTGAGGACAGAGGCATAATAAACCCATTTCGGCGAGAGGTCCGATTTGTGGGTCAGGTCTTGATTCTTGATAGAGGAATAATCGCGCTCCCACATTTCCTCAACAACAATTAAAAAGTGCAATAGAGCAGTCGCCACGGGCGGCACTCCTCTGATGCTGCGAGAAGAGTGGAAGGGAAGGATTTAAAAAGAAAATCATTCCTTAAAAAAATCATTTGAAGCGAGCATGGGGTAATGCTTTTTGTTCTTTGTCCACAGTTCGCAGCCGTTTATCTGGGAAGCAGATGCAACCATTGCATCTGCAAGGGTGAGATTGTGGGATTTCCCGTATTTGTTCATGTATTCACCTGCGAGCCTGCCGACTTTTTCGTTAATGGTTATAGCGCCAAGGGACGAAAGAAAGCCCTCGACCATTGCCTTTTCCTTCGGAAGAATCCCTGCATATATCTCCGCTATCTGCACAGGTGTGATAAATATATTGCCCTCGGTGTCAATTAAGGTTTTCTTGAACCTTTCGGTTACCTGAAGATCTCCCCTGAGCAGCCATATAAGGATATCAGAGTCAATAACTACCATGCCTTTCTGTCTTTCCTGAGCGTTCTGATATGGCGCTCAACATCAATATCCCTATCCTTCCATATGCCGGAGACTTTTTCCGTTGCCGTTAGGATTTTCTGCAGCTTCCTGTTCATCTTCTCACGGATGCTGCTGCGGATTACCTCAGAGACTGACAGATGTTTCATTTCACTCTCTTTTTTCAGATACCCGTAAGTATCTTCATCGAGATATATCTGTGTCCTTTTCATATTAGAGCCTCCCTGCGATGTATGTATACATTATAATAGTTAAAGTGCAAAAGCGCAATAGTGCAGAAGTGCGGAGGAGGCTCTCCGCTTACGCTGAGAGAAGAGTGGAAATTAGAATCCTGCGGTTATTGAGGGGAAGACGCTTTTATTTGAACTCATCCATAAATGCCTTAAATTCCGGATGGCCTTTGAAAAGGAGTTTGCCTGCGCTGATCGATCTTTCCACCTCGTTCTTTTCACGGTGAAATGTAGTGGGCAGATGTTTCAGAAAAATTTTCTCATTATTGTCCGACAGGTTGTCAAAGGAGATGTCCACGACATATAACTTCATCTTCCCGCCTGCGAGCGCAGGAAGTTTATACCCGTCTTTGCAGTGTTCATCAAGCTTCTGCTGGCAGCCGTCAAGATTCATCTGCGCCTCTATCCTGTCCGCAAATAGCTTCTTTATGGATTCGACAGTCTCAAAGGAATAATTGTCCATAGAGACCGTGGATGTCTTTAAGGCAACGGTGGCCAGTCCGGGAGGGCTTTCATCCTTATCAAGCGTCTCCTGCGGCTCATTCTTTACGTTCACTACAATCACGAGAAGCCTTTTGATCTCCCCGTTGTTTATCTTCTTCCTGATGCCGCCCCTCAAATAGAGGTCATTGACAGCCCTCAGCCCTATATTGTCCGCAAGCCCGCCGTCCATGAGATGGAGATAGGGATGCCCCTTTTTATCGGCATACATGGTGTTGTTAAGGGCATTGTAATATCTGCTTTTGTTATTCCAGTAGTCTTTGAGCGCCATCTTATCGGCATCGGTCATTTTGTATCCGTCAGGATACTGGTAATTAACAAGGCTTGTCGGAGACAGGAGAAAGGGGAATGCCAAGGACGCTGCCACGGCTCTGGCTATCGGATAGGAAAGAATATCAGAACCGATATAGTTGAACTGGCCTGATAATGCGCACAGGAACAAAGGAAGAAGAGCGCGATGATAAGCGTCAGAAAAAGATATTTGTTCAGCCTATGCTTTTTCAAAGCTGATTACCCTTGGAGAGATGACAGAGGTCTTTCTTAATATAAACTCATGCAGTTCAGTGGTGAAGTCCGGGGGCGCTTCAAGAGTCACGGAGTGAAACCCTCCCTCAAGCTCCAGCGCCTGATTGGTCACGCCTTCGCTGATGCCGTCAACAACAACCCCCCGTGACTCCTGAAATTTTACAAGGAGATATTCCATTTTCTATTCATCCCTTTTTCATTGAGTCAATTAAAAATATCATACGAAAACCCGCCATGTTCAGTTTTCTTCAAGCCCGTATTTCTTAAGCTTTCTCCATAGCGATACCCTGTCAATGCCGAGTATCTGGGAAGCAAGGGTTTTGTTATTGCCTGACTCGTTCAATACCCATTTAATGTAAGATTCCTCCTGCTCTTCCAAAGAGGGGATTTTGTCGTCCTTTTTTCTGAAAGTCCTGATGCTCAGTTCCTTTAAATCTTCAGGCAGGTGGGCTACTTCAATGATATTGCCATTTGCAAGCGCAACCCCTCTTTCAATTATATTTTCAAGCTCCCGCACATTGCCGGGGAAGTCATAGTTCATAAGGAGCGCTGTCACATCCTGAGATATCTCCGAAACCTCTTTTTTCATGAGTGTTGAGTATTTTCTAAGGAAATAATAGCTTAGAAGCGGAATATCATCTTTTCTCTCTGAAAGCGGAGGAATGTGCAGTGATACCACATTCAGCCTGAAATAAAGATCCTGCCTGAACTGTCCACCTTTTATCGCATCCTGTACGTCCCTGTTTGTTGCGGCAGCAAATCTGACGTCAACCTTCACAGGTTCGGTGGCTCCGAGCCTCAGCACCTCTTTTTCCTGAATAACCCTCAGGAGCTTTACCTGCATCGAAGGCGGCATCTCTGTTATTTCGTCAAGGAACAGTGTCCCGCCTGTTGCCATCTCGATCAATCCTTTCTTCATGGCTGCCGCACCCGTGAATGCGCCTTTTTCATGCCCGAAGAGTTCATTGTCGATGAGGGTTTCGCTCAAGGCGCCGCAGTTAAACGCCAGAAACGGGCCGGCGGCGCGTCTGCTGGCCGCGTGAATGGCCCGTGCCACCAGTTCCT
>DOHC01000162.1 GCA_003535475.1 Nitrospiraceae bacterium | reverse complement strand
TTACCCCCCTTTAGTAAAGGGGGGAGGGGGGGATTATCAGATGGAAGACTTGCGATGATAGGTTTTGGCAAACTTGGAGGCAGAGAGATTACATTTAACTCTGACCTTGACATCATCTTTGCCTCTTCAGGCGAGGTGACGGAAGAGGATACAAAGGTTGCTGAACGGCTGCTTAGGCTTCTTATTTCATATACACGCGAAGGGACCGCATACAGAGTTGACATGAGGCTCAGGCCTGACGGCACAAAGGGGACTCTTGTTTCACCCATGGCATCATTCAGGGATTACTACTCAAAGAATGCCGCATTCTGGGAATTCCAGGCGCTTCTTAAGGCAAGGCCTATTGCCGGAGATAAGAAGGCAGGGCAGTGTTTTCTGGATATGGCAAAGAATATTTTAATTACGTATGGAAGCAGCATATCTGCCTCTGATGTGCGCGGCATGAGAGAAAGGATACAGAAGGAACTTGCAAAAGAGACAGCAGGCTATGACATAAAACTTGGGTATGGCGGGATTGAAGAGCTTGAATTCACAGTGCAGTATTTGCAGCTTAGGAATTGTGCTAAATACCCCTCTATTCTTGTCCAGAATACGCTTGATGCAATAAAGAGATTACGCCTTGCAGGAATAATTAATCAACCACATGCAGAATCCATGAAAGGAGCATACATCTTTTACAGGACGATTGAGAGTTATCTGAGACTAAGGGGACGTGATATTCTGAAGAAAGACGATGAGAACATTTTAATCGCAGCAGCAGAATTTCTCGGATTTAGAAGTAAGGATGAATTCCTTCAGTGTCTTGAGGGAACGAGAAAAGGCGTCAGAGATGTCTATGATATTTATGTCTGACGGTAAAGCGCCATTACCTCATCCCTCAGGATAAGGGAGTCCACTTTGCAGCCTGATGCCGCAATGTTTTCCCTGCCGCCTTCCTGCCTGTCAATGAGACAGATTACCTTTACTATTTCAAGCCCAGCCTCTTTTGCCCTTGTAATTGCCTCTATGGTTGATTTGCCTGTTGTAATAACATCATCAACAATTACAACCCTGTCGCCTTCTCTGACGTTGCCTTCTATCCACAACATTGTGCCGTGTGATTTTGCTGATTTCCTCACCACAAATGTCTCAACAGGCTTTCCTTTCAGATAAGATGTGTATGAGACAGCATATGCAACAGGGTCTGCGCCGAGCGTAAGTCCTCCGATGGCTTTAGCGCCTGAATCCTTTATCATGTCATAGACGAGATTGCCGATTAGATACATACCCTCTGGATGCAAAGTCACTGCCTTGCAATTGAAATAATAGTTGGACATCCTGCCTGATACAAGTTTGAATGTTGGCTCTTCGCTGTATTTAAATGCCTTTTCAAGAATAAGCTCTATAAGACGTTTTTTCATTGTGATTGAAAATACAACAAATGCAAAAGGTTGTCAATGTCTGAGCTGATTTTTGTTGAAACTATAGGTAAAATAGTTCTGTTATGAAATTTGAACTATTGAATAAAGATGCAAGTTCTCGCCTCGGGCGTATTACAACAGAAAGAGGCGTTATAAACACTCCTGCATTTATGCCTGTGGGAACACAGGCAACAGTAAAGGCAATGTCTCCTGACGAACTGAAGGAAATAGGCGCTGAGGTGATTCTCTGCAATACATATCACCTTTATCTCAGACCGGGTCATAAAACAATAGCATCTCTTGGAGGGCTGCATAAATTCATGAACTGGGGCAAGCCCATATTAACCGACAGCGGCGGTTTTCAGGTCTTCAGCCTCTCGGCGCTGAGAAGCATAGCAGAGAATGGGGTTCACTTCAGGTCTCATCTTGACGGCTCAATGCACTTTATCGGGCCCGATGAGGCAATGGAGATTCAGTCTGAGCTCGGCGCTGATATCTGCATGACATTTGATGAATGCACGCCTTATCCTGCTTCTTATGAATATGCGGTTAAATCTCTTGCATTAACAACAAAATGGGCAAGGAGATGTAAAGAATGGGTCGAGGATTCAAGGGTTCAATGGTTCAAGAATCAAGCATTATTCGGAATAATTCAGGGCGGGATTTATAAAGACCTCCGTAAGAGAAGCCTTGAAGAACTTGGTGAGATAGGATTTGACGGATATGCAACGGGAGGGCTCAGCGTCGGTGAACCAAAAGAAGAGATGCATGAAATAATAAATTTTATTGCTCCGCTCATGCCTGAAGACAACCCAAGATATCTTATGGGAATCGGAGACCTGAATGATATGCTCGCTGCAGTTGAGGCAGGCTTTGACATGTTCGACTGTGTAATGCCTACAAGGAATGCAAGGAACGGCACGCTTTTTACAAGCAGTGGAAGAATCAGCATCAAGAGGACAGAATACAAAGCCGATAATTCTCCATTGGATGAAAACTGCGGGTGTTATGCGTGCAGGAATTTCTCAAAGGCATATATGAGGCATCTTTTCCTCGCAAAGGAGATACTTTCAATGAGGCTGAACACAATACACAATCTTTATTTTTACATAGACTTTTTCAGAAAAATGCGGGAAGCTATCAATAAAGGACAGTTTAAGGAGTTCAAGAGCAGATGGGAAGCATTGCTTCAATAGATAATGTGTCTCGGATAAGAAGGGTTCTTCTTTATATCCTTGTTTTAAATTTAGGTGTTTCCCTGGCAAAGCTTATCTACGGTTACATGAGCAATTCAATAGCTATGACATCTGACGGATTTCATTCATTCTTCGACGGCGCTTCAAACATAGTCGGCCTGATTGGCGTCTGGATAGCTTATCATCCGCCTGACGAAAGCCATCCCTACGGCCATAAAAAGTATGAAACCCTGTTCACTATTATCATCAGCGTGATGATATTTGTTACCTGTTTTCAGATACTCAAACAGGTCTATCACTCAATTGTTGAATACCATGAAACAGAGGTTACCCGAGTAAGTTTCGCCGTGATGTTCGTAACAATGGCTGTAAATATATTTGTTGCTATTTATGAAAGAAAAAAAGGGATAGAGCTTAAAAGCGAATTTCTTATTGCTGATGCGATGCACACAAAGAGTGACATACTGGCCTCTATCGGTGTAATTGTAAGTCTTATAATCACAAAGTCAGGGTATCGTATCGCAGATACAATCGCAGGTCTTGTCATAGCATTTCTTATAGCAAGAATCGGATATGGAATCATTAAAAGGGCATCTGGCGTGCTTGTTGATACAATCTGTATTGACACATCAGCGATTGAGTCTGTTATAAAAAGCGTTGAAGGAGTAAGAGGATGTCATGACGTAAGGACAAGGGGCACTGAGCACTCAATAAATCTTGACGTGCATATCCTTGTTGACCCGAGAATATCTATAGGGAAAGCTCATGAAGTTGCCGACTCTGTTGAAGAAAGGGTTAAGAGCAGTTTCCCTGCAGTTACCGACATTGTCGTTCATATAGAACCTGAAGGAAGTGACTGCAAATGAATTTTCCAGTCACAGGCGCAGGAGAAGAGCTAATTGTCACAAAAATATTCTAAAATATCTGTTATGAAAGCCAAAAAGAATCTTATAATCGTAGGCGACAGGGTTTTGATAGAGCCTGATGAGAAAGGAGACAGAACCAGCACAGGGCTTTATCTTCCGCCCACGGTGAAAGAAAAAGACAAAGTTCAGGGAGGGTATGTTATAAAAATTGGCCCGGGTTATCCTGTCCATGACCCGAATGTAATCCTTGAAGAGCCGTGGTCTGCAAAAAAGAAACAGGAATTAAAATACATACCTCTACAGGCGGCAGAAGGCGATTATGCAATCTTTCTTAAAGATGCCGCAGTAGAGATAGAGTTTGAAGACAAAAAATACCTTATCGTTCCCCATTCTGCCATACTCACACTGGTAAGAACGGATATTGTGGAGGAGCAGGAGTAATGACAGAGATATTATTTATTGGGTTGAGTGCTGTAATAGGCGGAGTCATAGCATGGCTTTTTGCATCTTCCCGACTTCAAGGAAAGGCAAAAAGCGCAGAGGCGATTGTTGGGGAAAGAGGCAGGCAGATTCAGCAAAGAGAGACTGAGATAAGTTTGCTTAGGAAAGAACTCGATGACGAGAAGAAGTCAAGGGTTGAAGCGCTTACAAGATTAGAAGAATCACAGAAAAATCTTGAGGAACAGAAGATGCTGCTTGAGACCATGAAGAAAGAAATGTCAGACACATTCAATGCCCTTTCATCAGCAGCGCTCAAAAGCAGCAGCGAGGATTTTCTGAGACTTGCTTCTGAATCACTCGGCAAAGTAGTTGCTGACACAAAAGGAAAGCTCGGAGAGCATCAGACTGCAATGGACGGGATGATTAAGCCGTTATCGGATGCACTTAAGAGGTATGAAGAGCAAATAAGGGTTATGGAAGACAGCAGACATAAAGCATACGGCAGCCTTGAAGAGCAATTAAGGACTCTGGCGTCAACTCACGAAACACTTCAGAAGGAAACGAGCAATCTTGTATCTGCCTTAAGAAAACCTCAAGTCAGAGGCAGGTGGGGTGAGATGCAGCTAAGAAGGGTTGCGGAACTTTCGGGGATGTCCGTGCACTGTGATTTTACCGAACAGCAATCAGTAGATACAGAAAAAGGGAAAATAAGGCCTGATATGATAGTGCATCTGCCTATGGACAGGGAAATAGTCGTTGATTCAAAGGTGTCGTTAGAGGCATGTCTTGACGCTGCCTCCGCACAGACAGAAGAGGAAAGAAAAACAAAGATGGAAAAGCATGCACAGCAGGTAAGGGCTCATATGAATAAACTTGCCTCAAAAGAATACTGGGGCCAGTTCAATAAGTCTCCTGAGTTTGTTGTGCTCTTTATTCCCGGAGAATCATTCTTAAGCTCAGCGATTGAGATAGACAATACCATTATTGAGGACGGCATTGAGAAGCGTGTAATCATTGCCACCCCAACGACATTTATCGCATTGCTGAGGGCAATTGCCTATGGATGGCGTCAGGAGCAGGTCACAAAAAATGCACAGGCAATAAGCGAACTTGGACGTCAGCTATATGAAAGAATGAATACTCTGGTGCAGCATTTAGAAAATGTCGGCTCCGGCCTTGATAAGGCTATTGGAGCATACAACAAGGCTGTGGGCTCAATGGAATCAAGGGTTCTTCCTTCTGTCAGGAAATTCAAAGAATTAGGTGTTACAGGCGCAGATGAAATTCCAATAATTGAACAGATAGACCATACGCCACGTAATCTGAATCTCCTCGAATCAGTCAATGAGGATACAGATAAATCTTAATTTTTGAGACAGGAGGAATCATGTCAGTGCTTGAAGAGGAAGGAGAATTAAGGAGGCTCTGGGGAGGGTTCTGGACTTCAAGGGTGCTGCTGACTGCAAACAACTACAGGATTTTTGATTATCTTATTAAACCTCAATCGGCGAATGCTATTGCAAAAAAACTAAAGACAAATTTAAGGGCTACCGAGATTCTTCTTGACGCCATTACAGGAATAGGGCTTCTGAAAAAAAACAGGGGCAAATATTCAAACGCTCCGATTGCGGCAAAGTTTCTTGTCAAGGGCAGCGCTTATTATCATGGCGATATTCTCAGACATGCTGATACGCTCTGGCAGAACTGGTCGGAACTGGACAAAGTTATAAAGATGGGGAAGCCGATAAGAAAGGCTCACGACCATGAGGCGTTTATTATGGGAATGCATAATATCGCATCATTGAAAGTTAAATCCATTATTAAAGCAATTGGAGTAGGGGGAGTAAAGACTGCACTTGACCTCGGAGGAGGGCCGGGCACTTATTCCATTGAGATGGCTAAAAAAGGAGTTGATGTCACGCTCTTTGACAGGCCTGAGACCGTAAAGATCGCAAGGCGTGTCGTGAAAAAAGAGGGAATTAAAAATATAAACTTCATTCAGGGCGATTTTCTTCAGGACAACATAGGCAAGGGTTACGACCTCATCTTNNATCTTTGCAAGCCAGATACTGCATTCACTTTCAGAAAAAGATAATCTCTGCTTGCTTAAGAAATGCAAAAGGGCATTGAACAAACGCGGGAGGATAGTCATTCAGGAATTCAGGCTCCTGAAAGACAGGGCGCATCCTCAGCAGGGAGCGCTCTTCTCCGTTAACATGCTCATCAATACAGAAGGCGGAAGAAGCTATTCGCCGGATGAAATGAAAAACTGGCTTTCAAAAACAGGGTTCAAGAAAGCAGAAGAAAAACTCATGGGCGAGGCGGTTATTATTCAGGCTTTCAACTCATAAACAAAAATAGCTCAAGTTTTGTCTGCTTGAACCCTTGATCCCTCGAACCCTTGAATCTTGATTAGTGCACGGGCCCTGAGGACAGCACCTTTTCAANNTCTTCAATCTCTGTCTTTATAACAGCATAAGGAATGCCGCCATGAATCTTCGGCACGCCGTTTATGAGCACAACAGGCGTGTTTATTGCGCCGTGCCTTAAGAGTTCCCTTATCTCGGGGAAATCGCTTTCATCATCCATAAACAGGTCTACATATTCCACAGACACCACATAAGGATAAGAAAAGCTCATCTCCTTCTGCAATTCTTCTGCAAGGACTTGATTGGTTGAATAGTTATCAAATCTCTCATTGGAGGAGATAATGTCTTCCATCGGGTTGTCAAGTATCTGTATGTGCACTCTCTGCAGCATATGATTTGCCTCCAGCATTTTATTTACGCCTTAACCAGCATGTTGTCTATCAACCTTGTACCGCCAACCTTAACCGAGACTGCAAGCAGGGCCTCTTTCCCGGCATTTTCAACTTCATCCAGCGTTTCAGGGTCATACATTGATGCATACTGAATCTCTCTCACCAGAGGTTCTGCTGAAAGCTTTTCTTTCATGAACCCCTTTATCTTCTCTTTATTAATTATACCAGATTTTATCATTTCACTGGTCTGAATGAGACATCCGTATATAACACCCGCAGCTTTTCGCTCTTCTTCACTCAGATAAAGATTCCTTGAACTCATCGCAAGGCCGTCGTGTTCTCTGATTGTCGGAGAGGCAATGATGCCTACAGGCATATCAAGGTCTTTAGCCATCTTTCTGATAATTGCAGCCTGCTGAAAATCCTTCTGTCCGAAATATGCCCTTGTCGGTTTTACGATATTGAACAGTTTCGCAACTATTGTAGCCACGCCTCTGAAATGACCGGGCCTGAATGCACCGCAGAGTTTCTCGGAGATTTTGTCCACAGTGATATAAGTTGCAAATCCTTCATGGTATATTGAGGATGCATCAGGCATAAAAAGAACGTCTGCCTCTGCCTTGCGGAGCTTTGCGATATCTCCATCCGTATCACGGGGATATTGCTGAAAATCCTCCGAAGGGCCAAACTGGAGAGGATTAATAAATATGCTTGCAACAGTGATGTCGTTTTCATCCTTTGACCTTTTTATAAGGCTGAGATGTCCCTCGTGCAGCGCTCCCATTGTAGGCACAAAGCCTATGCTCCTGCCGTGAAGCAGGTGTCCTCTTGATGTGTCATGCATTATGCGCGGGATTCGGATTAGTTCCATATTATCCCTCTATCTCCTCAATAAGGGCGTCAAGAAGTTCTTCTTCCTTCACCTGCTTTATTATTTTTCCCTTCTTGAATAGTAGGCCCCTCTTTTTCCCTCCTGCTATTCCGAAATCAGCTTCTCTTGCCTCTCCCGGTCCGTTGACAACACAGCCCATAACAGCAACAGTAACAGGCGCGTCAACATTTCTGAGTTTTGCCTCAACCTTTTTTGCAAGCCCTCTGAGGTCAATATTGCACCTGCCGCACGTCGGGCATGAGATTATCTCAGCGCCTTTCTCCCTTATTCCGAGAGTTCTCAGTATGCCGTATGCTACCCTGACCTCTTCAGCAGGGTCTGCCGTGAGAGAAACCCTGACAGTGTCTCCTATTCCCTCTGAAAGCAATATGCCGATGCCCACAGAACTTTTTATTATTCCTGTAGAGGGAGGTCCTGCCTCTGATATCCCGACATGAAGAGGATAATCATATTTTTTAGAGAATAGCCTGTATGCCTCTATTGTTGTTGGAACATTTGATGCCTTAAGAGAGACTTTAATATCTTTAAAGTTCATGTCTTCCAGAATTCTTATATGTCCCTCTGCGCTTTCAACCAATGCCTCAGGTTTCGGGTGTCCGTATTTCTGAAGCAATTCTTTTTCGAGCGAGCCTGCGTTAACCCCTATCCTTATCGGAAGTTTTTTATCCTTTGCTGCCGAGACAACTTCTTTCACTTTCCATTTACCTCCGATATTGCCGGGGTTTATCCTCAAACCGTCAATCCCCTGTTTTATTGCCTCAAGCGCAAGCCTCCAGTCAAAATGTATGTCTGCTATCATCGGGATGTTTGCAGATTTTTTTATTCTGCCGAGCGATTTTGCTGCATCCATGTCAGGCACCNNGGTGAGGTTGCCTTTACATCCCTTGTGTCCGTCTTTGTCATTGACTGGACACTTACAGGATTCCCGCCGCCGACAGGCACTTTGCCTACATGGATTGTCCTTGTCCTTTTACGAGCGCCCATGGTCCTTTGCTCCGTTTTTCTTGTTATTCTTATTCTCTATCTCTTTTTGCTTCTCTATCTCTTGCTCCATCTGTTTCTCTTTTTGCCTTTTCTCCCTGTATGCTGCCACTGCCTTCAGGTGTTCATCTGCAGTAACAGAGAATTGATGCGAGCCGTCGTTGTTTGAGACGAAATATATATAAGCCACATCAGCAGGATAAAGCGCTGCAACAATTGATTTGATGCCGGGAGATGCGATAGGCCCCGGTGGAAGCCCCTTAATTAAATATGTGTTGTATGGTGTTTTTCTCTTCAGGTCACTCATGGTTATTCTTTCGCTTGACCTCTTTATGCCATAAACAGCGGTAGGATCTGCCTGAAGCTGCATTCGCTTTTTGAGCCTGTTATTATAAACAGCAGAGATTAACGGCCGCTCACTGTTTATTATTGCTTCCTTTTCTATTATAGATGCAAGCGCAAGAACCTCCCTTTCAGAGAACCCAAGTTCTGCTGCCCTTGTCCTTAATTTCTCGGAATATTTTTCCCGCAGGCTGTTTATCATCATGCCGAGAGCGTTTTCAGGCTCGATGCCCTTTGGAAGCTTATATGTGTCAGGAAAGATATAGCCTTCAATTGACGGCGCATCAATATTATATGCCCTCAAGAAACTTTTGTCTGTTGAAAGCTCTTCAAAGCCTTCCCTGTCAACAATATTTCTCTCGGCGAGCTTTTCGCCTATCTCCAGAAGCGAATCGCCTTCAACTATCGTTATGTCATACTCTATAATCTGCCCGTTCTTTAAAAGCATTAAAACAGACAGCGGATTCATCGCGCCTGTGATTGAGTAGTAACCAGCCCTTATCTTTTTGTGCAAACCTGTAAGCCTGCCGGCAAAGATAAAAAGGTTCTTGTCCCTAATTAAATTTTCTTTTGCAAGGATATCAACTGCCTGCCTGAATGTAGCGCCTTTGGGTATCTGCACCTCTCTTGTTTTTGTGCCTTCAGGAAGCGGCACCATGAATTCCATCGCCGCGTATGCGGTATAGAGGAATACAAGGCAGAAAATTGTAATTATGATATTTCTCTTCATTTTTTTAGCATGCCAGAATCAGTATTAAGAGTCAATGCAGAGAAAACAAAAGAGGGGCGTGCATCGCACGCCCCTCTTAATCTCTAAAATACTAACGCCTAATCCCTAACACCTAAATCCCGTCTCTTAATACATCCCGCCCATTCCGCCGCCCGGAGGCATTGCAGGCATCTCAGATTTTTCTTCCGGAATATCGGCGACCATTACAGCGGTTGTCAGCATCAGCGCTGCAACTGATGCTGCATTCTGGAGCGCAGTCCTCGTCACCTTTGTAGGGTCAATGATTCCTGCCTGTATCATGTCAACATATTCTTCCTTATCAGCGTCAAATCCGTAATTTGCTTCTTTTGAGTGCTTAACCTTCTCAACAACCACAGAGCCTTCAATTCCTGCATTGTTGACTATCTGCCTTATCGGTTCTTCAAGCGCTCTCTTTACTATCTCAACGCCTATCTGCTGGTCCACGGCAAGCTTTAGATCCTTCAGAGCGTGAAGTGTCCTGAGAAGCGCGACGCCTCCTCCGGGGACAATTCCCTCTTCAACAGCCGCCCTTGTTGCGTGGAGCGCATCTTCAACCCTTGCCTTCTTCTCTTTCATCTCTGTTTCTGTTGCTGCTCCGACATTAATGACAGCCACTCCGCCGACGATCTTTGCAAGACGCTCCTGAAGTTTTTCTTTGTCGTAGTCGGATGTCGTCTCCTCTATCTGCGCCTTAATCTGCTTTATTCTGCCTTCAATCTTTTTGTGGTCTCCGGCGCCTTCAACTATTGTTGTGTTTTCTTTATCAACTGTTACCTTCTTTGCCCTTCCGAGGTCTGATATTTTTATGCTCTCAAGCTTTATCCCGAGGTCTTCGGATATCATTGTGCCGCCTGTGAGGATAGCAATGTCTTCGAGCATTGCCTTTCTCCTGTCGCCGAATCCCGGAGCTTTTACAGCGCAAACCTGAATTGTTCCGCGGAGCTTGTTGACAACAAGTGTTGCGAGGGCTTCACCCTCAACCTCTTCTGATAAAATTAACAGGGGCTTGCCCATCTTTGCGGTCTGCTCAAGCATAGGAAGAAGGTCCTTCATGCTTGAAATCTTCTTCTCATTGATGAGGATAAATACGTCTTCAAGGATGCATTCCATCCGCTCAGGATCTGTTATGAAATAGGGGGATATGTACCCTCTGTCAAACTGCATGCCTTCAACAACATCAAGTGTTGTTTCCATGCTCTTTGCCTCTTCAACGGTAATTACGCCGTCCTTTCCGACCTTATCCATTGCCTCTGCGATTATATCGCCTATTGAAGGGTCATTGTTTGCAGAGATAGTGCCTACCTGCGCTATCTCTTTTTTGTCCTGAACAGGCTTGCTGAGTTTTTTCAGTTCGCTTATAACGACCTCTACTGATTTTTCAATCCCCCTTTTTATGTCCATGGGGTTAGCTCCTGCAACTACATGCTTCATGCCCTCCCTGTAAATAGCATGGGCAAGAACAGTTGCTGTTGTTGTGCCGTCGCCTGC